>NZ_JARWAM010000008.1:0-249590 GCF_031451695.1 Franzmannia qiaohouensis | reverse complement strand
TGCCACTAACAGGCCGGATATAAGCGTGCAGTCTCACCCCGGCCATGGCGAATCGGGCTTGCACAACGGGACGGGTCCATATAAGCGAATTCATTCGCGATGGGCTGTTTATCCGGCAGGGCTGCGCTCTGCATCGCGGTTGAAACCGCTCCTACATTTGCCTCGGCGCTACATCCGGAACACTCCAAACGTGGTGTCTTCTATCTCGGCATTCATGGCCGCGGCGAGCGCGAGGCCCAGCACGTCGCGAGTCTGGGCCGGGTCGATCACGCCGTCGTCCCATAGCCGCGCGCTGGCGTAGTAGGGGTGGCCCTGGTGCTCGTACTGCTCGCGAGTGGGGGCCTTGAAGGCTTCTTCGTCTTCGGCGCTCCACTCGCGGCCGTCGCGCTCGTGCTGCTCGCGCTTGACCTGGGCCAGCACGCCGGCAGCTTGTTCCCCACCCATCACCGAGATGCGCGCGTTGGGCCACATAAACAGCAGGTTGGGCTCGAAGGCGCGGCCGCACATGCCGTAGTTGCCGGCGCCGAAGCTGCCGCCGATCAGCACGGTGAACTTGGGCACCCGGGCGCAGGCCACGGCGGTAACCAGCTTGGCGCCGTGCTTGGCGATGCCTTCGTGCTCGTACTTGGAGCCGACCATGAAGCCGGTGATGTTCTGCAGGAACAGCAGCGGGATCTTGCGCTGGGCGCAGAGCTCGATAAAGTGCGCCCCCTTGACCGCCGACTCGGAGAACAGCACGCCGTTATTGGCGACGATGCCCACCGGGTGGCCGTGGATATGCGCGAAGCCGGTGACCAGGGTGTCGCCGTAGTAGCGTTTGAACTCGTCGAAATCGGAGTCGTCGACGATGCGCCCGATCACCTCGCGCACGTCGAAGGGCTTCTTGAGGTCGGTGCCGACGATGCCGTAGAGCTCGGCGGGGTCGAGGCGCGGCGGCTTGGGAGGCTGCATCTTGAGTTGGCCGCGCTTCTGCCAGTTGAGCCGCGATACACAGGCGCGGGCCAGCTGCAGGGCATGGGCGTCGTTCTCGGCGTAGTGGTCGGCTACGCCGCTGAGCTTGGCGTGGACGTCGGCGCCGCCCAGCGCCTCGGCGCTGATGCTCTCGCCGGTGGCGGCCTTCACCAGCGGCGGGCCGCCCAGGAAGATGGTGCCCTGTTCGCGGACGATGATCGACTCGTCGGCCATGGCCGGCACGTAGGCGCCGCCGGCGGTGCAGGAGCCCATTACCACGGCGATCTGCGGGATGCCCTCGGCGGAGAGGGTGGCCTGGTTATAGAAGATGCGCCCGAAGTGGTCGCGGTCGGGGAATACCTCGTCCTGGCTCGGCAGGTAGGCGCCGCCGGAGTCGACGAGATAAATACACGGCAGGCGATGCTTGCGGGCGATCTCCTGGGCGCGGATGTGCTTCTTCACCGTCATTGGGAAATAGGTGCCGCCCTTGACAGTGGCGTCGTTGGCGACGATCACGCACTCGACCCCGGAGACGCGGCCGATGCCGGTGACGATGCTGGCGGCGGGTACCGCATCGGCGTAGACCTCATGGGCGGCCAGCGCCGAGAACTCGAGGAAGGGCGAGCCCTCGTCGAGCAGGTGGTCGATGCGGTCGCGCACGAACAGTTTGCCGCGGCCCTCATGCCGGGTGCGGGCCTTGTCGCCGCCGCCCCGGCGGATCGCCGCGGTCAGCTCGCGCAGCTGGGCCACCTCGGCGCGCATCGCCGCCTCATTTGCCTGGAACAGCTCGCTGCGCGGGTTGATCTGGGTTTGCAGAATAGCCATTGCTTGGCTCCGACGGCACTTCACTTAGAAGTTCGTAGAATGAGCGAGCGATACTCAGGCAAGGCAAAAATTGACGAAAGAGCGGAGTTTACTGTTGTAAATGAGCATCTTGAGTCAATTTTTAACGCAGTATGAGTGAGCGCAGCCATTCTCACGCAGATTCGTTGAATATCTCGCGGCCAATCAACATCCGCCGTATCTCACTGGTCCCGGCGCCGATCTCGTAGAGCTTGGCGTCGCGCAGCAGGCGCCCGGTGGGGTAGTCGTTGATATAGCCGTTGCCACCCAGCAGCTGGATGGCGTCCAGCGCCAGCTGGGTGGCCTTCTCGGCGCAGTAGAGAATGACCCCGGCGGCGTCCTTGCGAGACACCTTGCCGCGGTCGCAGGCGCTGGCCACGGCGTAGAGGTAGGCGCGGCAGGCGTTGAGAGTGGTGGCCATGTCGGCGACCTTGCCCTGCACCAGCTGGAACTCGCCGATCGCCTGGCCGAACTGCTTGCGCTCGTGGATATAGGGCACCACCACGTCCATGGCGGCCTGCATGATGCCGATGGGCCCGGCGGCGAGCACGGTGCGCTCGTAGTCCAGGCCGCTCATCAACACCCGCGCGCCCTTGTTCACTTCGCCGAGCACGTTCTCGGCGGGCACCTCGCACTCCTGGAACACCAGCTCGCAGGTGTTGGAGCCGCGCATGCCGAGCTTGTCGAGCTTCTGGGCGGTAGAGAATCCCGGCATTCCCTTTTCGATTAGGAAGGCGGTGATGCCCTTGGCGCCGGCGTTGGGGTCGGTCTTGGCGTAGACCACCAGCACGTCGGCGTCGGGGCCGTTGGTGATCCACATCTTGCTGCCGTTGAGCACGTACGTGTCGCCGCGCTTGTCGGCGCGCAGCTGCATGGAGACCACGTCCGAGCCGGCGCCGGGCTCCGACATCGCCAAGGCGCCTACGTGCTCGCCGCTGATCAGCTTGGGCAGGTACTTGGCCTTCTGTTCGGCCGAGCCGTTGAGGGCGATCTGGTTGACGCACAGGTTGGAGTGGGCGCCAAACGACAGTGCCACCGAGGCGCTGGCGCGGGAGATCTCCTCCATGGCGATGCAGTGCGCCAGGTAGCCCATGCCGCTGCCGCCATCCTCGTCTGGCACGGTGATGCCGAGCAGGCCCATGTCGCCGAACTTGCGCCACAGGTCGGACGGGAAGTCGTTGCTGGCATCGATCTCGGCGGCGCGCGGGGCGATCTCGTCACGAGCGAAGGCGTTGACCTGGTCGCGCAGCATGTTGAGCTCGTCGGCGAGGCCGAAGTCGAGGGGCGTATAGGCGCTGTGCATGGTGGGCTCCATCGCGGTCGATATACCCACCAATCTAGCGCTAGTTGACGTTAACGTAAAGTGCCGATAGGGCGTCCCGCCTGCCCACCGATCATCCCAGCCAGACGCTGAGCTGGTGGTAGAGCGGAATGCCCACGATCACGTTCAGCGGGAAGGTGAAGCCCAGCGCGGCGAGCATCGCCAGGCCGATATTGGCCTGGGGAATGGCAGTGCGCATGGCCGCCGGAGCAGCGATATAGGAGGCGCTGGCAGCAAGCGCGGTGAGGATCATCAGCGAGCCGGTGGGCAGGCCCAGCATCAGGCCGACGCCCAGGCCGGCCATGGCCAGCACGAACGGCGCCACCAGGGCGAAGGTGAGCAGCCGCCAGTGGAACCAGGGGATGGGGCGCAGGGTCTCGGCGGCGGTCAGGCCCATCTGCAGCAGGAACAGCGCCAGCACCGCATGGAAAGCGCCGGTAAACAGCTCGGTGACGTTGGCGCCCTGCATGGGGCCATACATGGCGCCGATCACCGCGCCACCGGCCAGCAGGATCACCCCGCGGTTGGTCAGGGTCTCGTGCCAGATGCCCTGCAGCGCTTGGCTGGAATTCTTGCCGGAATACCGGCGGTACAGGGCGATCGCGACCATGATCGCCGGCAGTTCCATCATCACCAGGTAGAGGGTGACTTCGGCGCCGATGGGCAGGCCGCGCCCCTCGGCGAAGGCCAGCGCCACGGCGAAGGTGCCGGCACTCACCGAGCCGTAGTGGGCGGCGATGCTGGCACTATCCGCCGGCGACAGCCGCACCAGGCGCCGCAGCACCGGCATCAGTACCAGCGGAATCAGCGCCCCCAGGGCGGCGACCGCCAACAGCTCGGGCACCAGCGACCAGCCGAGGTTGCCGTACAGCGCCATGCCGCCCTTGAGGCCGATGGTCAGCATCAGCAGCAGGCTCAGGGTGTCGTAGGCGGCCTTGGGGATGGTCAGGTCGGACTTCACCACGCCGGCCAGCAGGCCAAGCAGGAAAAACATCACCACGATATCGGGCATCAGGGCATCTCGCGCTGGTGGAGAGGGTAGTAGAGAAGTGGTGCGCATTCTGCAAAGAGGCGGGCATTGCTACAAATCAAGAGTTGGGTGATGTTATATAGATATTTATCTATAGGAAGCTCCAATGAACATTCGCCATCTGACCTTTCGCCTGCTGCAGGTGTATGTCGCGGTGGTGGCCAGCGGCACGGTGAGCGAGGCAGCGCGGCGGCTGCACCTGACCCAGCCGACGGTCTCGATGCAGCTCAAGCGGCTCGGCGAGGCGGTGGGCGAGCCGCTGCTGGAGAGCCGCCAGGGGCGGCTGTTCCCCACCGAGGCGGGTAGCGAGCTGTATCGCGCCAGTCGCGAGGTGCTGGGGCGCTTCGACGACTTCGACGACTACCTCTCGGCGCTGCGCGGCGGCGAGCGTGGGCGCTTCTCGATTGCCCTGGTCAACACCGCCCAGTACGTGCTGCCACGGCTGCTGGGGCCGCATAGCCGTGCCTTTCCCGAGGTGGAGGTGACAGTGCATATCGGCAACCGCCGCCAGATGCTGACCCGCTTCGAGCGCCAGGAGGATGACCTCTACGTCTTCAGCCATCCGCCGTCGCTGGCCCACGCCCGGGCCGGGCGCTTCCTGCGCAATCCGCTGGTGGCGGTGGCGCCGCGCGGCCATCCACTGGCGGCACGTGAGCGGATCGACATGAGCGAGCTGCTGGGCGAGCGCATGCTGCTGCGCGAGCCGGGCTCGGCGACACGCATGCTGTTCGAGAGCTGGCTGCAGGAGCAGGGGCTGACGCTGGGGCCGACGCTGCAGATGGCCAGTAACGAGGCGATCCGCGTCGGCGTGGCATCGGGGTTGGGGCTTGCCGTGCTCTCCGAGCACGTGCTGCCGCCGGAGCACCCCGATATCGTCATTCTGCCGGTGGTGGGCCTGCCCATCGAGAGTCACTGGCAGTTCATCGTGCGTAGCGACCGGCGGCTCTCCCATGCGGCGCATGGATTCCTGCGCTTCGCCGCCGGCCACCTTCACACCTGCGTCGAGCCGCGCTTCCTGAGCAACGAGCTCGACGGGCTGCTGAGCAAGTTGAACTAAAGTCTAATGTCGTGCATAATGTTGGAAATCGTTTCCACAAACCTCAGGAGGCGGTCTTCAGAGACCGTAACGACCTATGGCAACTCAATTGCTTACCCTGATTCGCGATCTGCTGGCTACACCGCGTAGCGAGGCCGAGGATACCCCAGCCTCGAAGGAACAGTTTCCCACCATCTGGGATGTGTCGCTGCCCACCAAGCGGGCGAAGTGATATCGCGCGGCTAGCGCCGCTCGCTATCGCGTTACGCAGGTATCAACGACGAGGGGCCCATGCCATCAGGCATGGGCCCCTCGTCGTTGAAAACTCGAATAGTGCGGCTGCCAGCTATCGTGAGATGGAGCTTGGCTCAGCGCATGGCGTAACTCAGCTATCGTGGCGTGCTGAGTGGCGGCGTAAGCGTAACGCCTTCCAGGACTGGGAAAGCAGGATCGTCGCAAGGAGAATGATGATGCCCAGGGAGATGGGGCGGGTGAACAGTACCGTCCAGTCATTCTGGGAGATCAGCATGGTAAGGCGCAGGTTCTGCTCGGCCATGGGGCCCAGCAGTACCCCCAGCACCACGGGTGCCAATGGGAAGGCGAGCCGATTGAGCAGGTAGCCGATCAGTCCGAAGGCGAGCATGACATAAAGGTCCGTTACGTTGCCGTTGACGGTGTAGATCCCTATGGCCATCAGCACCAGGGTGGTGGGCACCAGCAATGCGGTGGGCATGCGCAGGATCTGGGCGAACAGGCGAGTGGCGACCATGCCGCCGAGCAGCAGGAGCAACATGGCCGTCAGCAGCAGCTGCCACATGAAACCGAAGACCACATCGGGCGAACGGGTGAAGAGCTGTGGGCCGGGCTGAAGTCCGTGGATCATCAAGGCGCCCAGTACCAGGGCGGCGATCAGGTTGCCGGGAATACCCAGTGTCAGGGAGGGAATCATGGCCGAGGCGTTGTCGGCACTGTTACCGGATTCGGCCGCGGCGACGCCGATCGGGTTGCCGGTGCCGAAGGTTTCGGGATCGGGGGCTCTTCGCTTGGCCTCGTTGTAGCTGAGCAGCGCCGCAAGGTTGCCGCCGGCACCGGGCAGGATACCGACACAGACGCCGATCACCGAGGAGCGCGTCCAGGTCCGCCAGTAGCGCCGCACCAGGCCCAGGCTGCCGTCACCGTCGGTGACGCGAAAGCTGTCGGCATTGAAGTAGGATGCGTTGCGCTTTTCCGCCATCTCCAGCACCGGAGGCACGGCATAGAGCCCGATCAGGACGATCAGCAGATCGAAGCCGCCCACCAGGTAGAGGGTGCCGAAAGTGTAGCGCTCTGCTCCACTGATGGCGTCGACGCCCACCAGGCCGATAATGACGCCGAGCAAGGCGCTTAGCATGCCTTTGCTGATGTCCTTGCCGACCAGCACGGCAATGCTGACGAGACCGAAGATGGCCACCCAGAAATACTCCGAGGGGCCGAAGGCCAGGGTTACCTTGGCCAGCATGGGGGCCAGGGTCATCAGGGCCAGGGCGCTGACGATACCGCCGATGGCAGATGACCAGCATGCGGTCTTGAGGGCGAGTCCGCCTTGCCCCTTGCGTGTCATCGGATAGCCATCGAAGGTGGTGGCGATGGCGGCCGGCGTACCCGGAATATTGAGCAGGATGGCCGGGATGGAGCCACCGTACATGGAGCCGTTGTAGATACCAGCCACCAGCCCCAGGGCGATGACGGGGTCGAAACCGTAGGTCAGGGGCAGCATCAGTGCGATGGCCATGACCGGATTGAGGCCCGGCAGGGCGCCAATCATGATGCCGATCAGGGTGCCAACGACCAGGCTGATCAACGAGCCGAGCTGCAGCGCCACCGGGAGTGCATTCAACAGTGATTCGAACATCGGGACACCCTTTCTACGAAGCGAGGAAGAACTCGACGGGTAAGGGGCGCCTCAGCACCATGGCAAACAGGCCGTACAGCAAGGTGATGAAGACCAGGGTGATGCCCAGCACTACCACAGGTCGTCGCTCTCCCAGCACTGGGGCCAGCACGATGATGAACAGGGCGCTGGTGGTATAGAAGCCCACGCTCGGCAGGGCCGTGTAATAGACCAGGCAGCAGCCCAGCGTGGCCAGGAAGCGTCCAGGGTGATCCACCAGGGCCATGACTGGCTGGCTGCTGTGGTGTCTGGCCAGGAGGCTCCGCGTACTTCGCCAGATCAGCGGCAGCGAGAACACGCCCATCAGGATGCCTGCCCCGATGGGGATGTAGGCGGCGTCGGCAAAGAAGTCCTTCCCCATCCAGGCAGTGGTGGCGCCAATGATGAGGAAGGCGATGCCAGAGAAGAAATCTCTGTAGGTCATGGGCATGATGGCTCCCTGAGCAGGCGCAGGTCAGTGTTGCTTCAGGCCGAGGCTTTCCAGGGTCTCGCCAATGGCTTGCGTCTCCAGCCGCAGCCGCTCGCGCAGTTCCTCTCCACGTACCAGATTGAGGGTTTCGCCCTGGGCGGTGAGGAAGTCCTGGAACTCCGGGTCTTCCACGGCACGGGCCACGGCGTCGGCAACCACGTCGGCGCGCGCCTCGTCCATGCCTTCCGGGCCCAGCATCATGCGCCAGAGCACGGTTTCCAGCTCCGGGTGGCCCAGGGCCGCGAGCCCCGATGCCTGGGGCAGGGCTTCGTTGTCATCGGCAGAGGTCACCAGCAGGCACTTGGCCTGGTCATCCTCGACATAGGGCAACACCGGGGTGATGGAGCCGCCGTAGATGTCGACGTGGCCACCGAGAAAGTTCTGCAGGGTCTCGCCGGCGCCACCGAAGGGGATGGGGCGGGCGGTGATGTCGAAGGCGTCGAAGATCCGTTCGGCGGCCAGGCGCATGGTGCCGCCGACGCCATCGTTGCCGTAGGTGTATTGGCCGGGGTTGGCCTGCAACTCGGCAAGCAATTCCTCGGCGTTTTCAGCCGGGAAATCAGGCGATACGCAAAGGGTGTAGGCACTCTGCGAGGTGCTGATGATCGGGGTCAGCGTCTCGTAGGAGTACTGCACGCGCTGCATGTGCGGCACCGTGGTGATGGGGCTGTTCCAGGTGGAGAGCAGGGTATAGCCATCGGCACGCGACCGGGCCAATTGGTTGACGCCGATGGCGCCACCGCCACCGGCGACATTGAGCACGGCGGCGGGTTGGCCGAGTTCCTGCTCGAGGTACTGGTTGAGCATTCGGGCGACGTTGTCCGTGCCACCACCGGCGGGTGCCGGCACGATGATTTCGATGGGGCGGTTGGGGTAGTCGCTTGCCAGGACGGGAGTGAAGGCAGTGGCTGATATGGCGGCAGCGGTGAAGAGCAGCGTGAGTTTCATGGTAGATACCTGTTGTTGGAATCGTGAGGACATGGGGCGAGCTTCGAGACTCGCTTCAGGTGTGTTGCTCGCCGAGGTTGACGCGATAGCGGAACCGCTCCGGGCGACCATGCACGCGGCGATATTCGATGATGCGTCCTACGGGGTTGCGCGCGATGCGCTCGATGACGGCAACCGGCGAATTGGCGGGCAGCTCCAGGTATTTGGCGCTTGCCTGGGTGGCGGTGCCGAACGAAAGCTCATCCGTCGCAGACGAGATCAGGATCCCGAATTTCTGCAG
Source organism: Franzmannia qiaohouensis (assembly GCF_031451695.1). Taxonomy (NCBI): domain Bacteria; kingdom Pseudomonadati; phylum Pseudomonadota; class Gammaproteobacteria; order Oceanospirillales; family Halomonadaceae; genus Franzmannia; species Franzmannia qiaohouensis. Next base: position 240,782 of record NZ_JARWAM010000008.1, on the reverse strand, counting down.
GAATACCGGATAGAGCAGGGGGCCCATCTCCTTGGGATCGAGTGACATCAGTCCATCGAAATCGGGCAGGCGCAGGTAGATCTCCTCGAACAGCAAGGGATCCCCGGCCCAGAGACGCACGCGTTCCAGCTTGAGGCCGCGCCCGCCAGCGTCGTCGCCGAAGGCTCGCTTGACCTCGGGCGGCAGGTCCACTTCCTGGCGGCTTAGGATCCGGCTCTCGGGAATCACCGGGCCGTCGGGGTCTTCCACGTCGTGAACGTGAAAGAAGCGGAACAGGTCGGCGCGAAATGCCGGTTGCTTGACGAAGGTGCCGGTTCCACGACGGCGTTCCAGCAAGCCTTCGTCAACGAGCTGCTTGAGCGCCATGCGCATGGTGGCCAGGGCGACGCCATACTCCTCGGCGAGGCGGTTCTCGGAGGGAATCATGTCGCCGGGGGACCATTCGCCATTGGCGATCCGCGAGGCCAGCTGATCGCGCAACCGAGCGTAGAGCGGGAGTCGTCCATCGGTGCGGGTCTTGGGTAGCGCTTGCATGAGTGGGTTCTCCCGGTGGGATTCCGTTGCCTTGTTGCTGTCACTAAAGACCAGTGTATACTTCTAGTCAATCAGTTCTCTAGAGAACTAGACTTAAGTTCAAGTCGGAACGCCGAGATATGTCCCTGCTCGGATGACCGGATGACCGGATGACCGGATGGAGAGGAATCGAGAGTGAAGCGAGGATTCGACTGCCATGCCCACGTCTACGCCCGGTTGGATGAGGCCAAGGGGTCCAACTATCGTCCGTCGCGGCCGGCACCGCTCGATGAGTGGCAGGGTTACCTGGATGACTGCAGACTCCGTGGCGGTGCACTCGTGCAACCTAGCTTCCTGGGTCACGATAATCGTGAGCTGCTGCAGACCCTGAGAAAGCTCGGTGAGGGATTCAGGGGAGTCGTACAACTGCCCAAGCACGCGAGCCTGGCGGAGATGAAAGAGCTGGATGCCGCCGGTATCGTCGGTGTGCGCTGGAACCTCATCGAGCGGCGGCGCGAGCTACCTGATCTGGACGATCCCCAATGGATCGACTTCCTGGATCGCCTCAAGGCATTGAACTGGCACCTCGAACTGCACCTGGAGGGAAACCGACTCCCGGAGCTCTTTCCGGCACTGCACGCGCATGGTGTCACCCTGGTCATCGATCATCTGGGGCTGCCCGTTGAAGCCGATCCCTTTTCCGACAGCGGTTTTCGAATACTGCTGGAGGCAGGGCGAACCGGGCGTACCTGGGTCAAGCTGTCGGCCCCTTACCGTTCTCTGGTACATGACCTGAAGCCACACGTTCGAGCCCTCCTCGATGAGCTGGGCCGTGAACGGCTGGTATGGGGCAGCGACTGGCCCTGGACCCGTCACGAAGGCAAGCACAGCTACCGGGATACCTTCGACTGGCTGGCCGGCTGGGTCAGCGATGACGATGATCGCCGGTATATCCTGGAGAAATCGCCACAGACGCTCTTTAGGTTGGGATAACTGGCCGGAAATCCCAACCCAATCGTGGCTATTGGCCAGCTCCGGCTTGCTGCCGCACTTGAAGCAGTGGGATGGTCGCCGGAGCCGGTTGGCGAACTCAGCGCCTGGCGCTGATGCAGTTGTCGTAGAAGGTCACGGTGGCGGGCCAGTCGCTGAACAGGCCGATGATGCCGACATCGCGGGCCAGCACATCGAGGCTGAGCAGCTTGTCGCCCTCCTTGTCGATTACGTCATCGGTGGTGCGGTGGTACCACTCGCCGTCTTCGGTCAGCGGGCCGGAGCGTTCGAAGGTCCAGGCGATCAGGTCGAGCCCGGCAGCCTTGGCACGCTCGGCGTAGAGCGAGGGCACGATGTGGCTTTCGTCATCGGCGGCGTCGGGGTGGGAGGCCAGCAGCATCCACATCGGCGGGGCGAGGATCTGCACCCCCTGGTCGGCCAGCTCTGCCATGCTCGGCGACCAGGTGGCGGGGTCGCTGTGATCGAAATCGTCCTGGCTGTAGCGACCGTCGAGGTAGACGGCCTGCTCGCCAAACTCGGGCTCGTTGTCAATCCAGTAGCGCACGTCGTCGAGCGAGAACGACTGGGCGTAGACGTCGCTGGCCGGCACATCGGCGGCTTTGTACTCGTCGATCATCTTCTGGGCGTAATCGGCCTGACTCATGCCGTTGAACGGCATCTCGACGCTGGGTGCCTTGAGCTCCGGGGTCATCTTCACACCCAGCGCCTTGAACAGCTCGATGCTATCGGCATGGCTCATCAGGGTGCCGCGGGTGGCATAGAGGTCGGTACGCCAGCCGGGGGTGCCGGCCAAGTAGCCGTCGATGCTGGTGGCTGTGGTGTTGGCGCCCTCCATCTTGCCCTCGAGGGTACGGAATTCCGCCAGGGTGATATCGCTGGTGCAGCACTGAATATCAGCGGCGTTGGTCAGTTCGCCGGCCTCGTTGAACGCCGGCGGTACGCTGCACTGCTGGGCCAGCTCGGTGGCGACGATGTTGGTGGTGGTGTGGAGGTCGCACTGGGAGTGGCGGCAGACGAGCTCCTGGTCGGCGGTGAAGGTGACGTCGCACTCGAGGATGCCGGCCCCCATTTGGGCACCGGCGAGGAAGGATTCGCGGGTGTGCTCGGGGAACTGAAGCGGGGCGCCGCGGTGGCTGATACTGAAGTCGCTGCGCTGCCACTCGCCGGTATTGGCCGCGCAGCTCAGCAGCTCTGCCTTGAGCTCTCGTGAGCGCTGGGTCGCTTCATCCATGTCCTGGACCAGGAACAGTGGGCGGGGCCCCAGGGTAACGTGGCCGGCAGCGGCGATATCGTCCTGGGCGGCGCCGCTGATAGGGAGGAGCAGCAGTGCTGCCAGGCCAGCGCAGGTGAGCATCAAGGGGAGCGTCTTCATTTCAAGCCTCGCGTTTGTTCCAAGCCGGATAGGGGAAGCCACGCTGAGAGAGTGAACGCCCGGCATGACCGTGACGTTAAGAGCCTATGTCAGCCCCGGCGCGAGTCTTAGTCGTTCACTCGGCGTTGGGGAAGAATAGCTGCTCGCCGTCGATGGTGTAGCCGGCAATCGCTTCCTGGCCTTCCTTCGAGACCAACCACCGGTGCCACTGCTCGGCGAGGTCGTGCTTGAGGTGGGGGTGGCGTTCGCGGTCCAGCAGCAGGCTGCCGTACGGGTTGAACAGCGCTTCGTCGCCCTCGAACAGGACGGCGAGATCATGGCGGTTGTCGAAGGCCAGCCAGGTGGCGCGGTCGGCGAACACGTAGGCGTCCATGGCCGCTGCGGTATTGAGGGTCGCGCCCATGCCGCTGCCCAGCTCGCGGTACCAGCTGCCCGCGGTATCGACCCCGGCGTCTTGCCAGAAGCGCTGCTCGGCGCGGTGGGTGCCGCTGTCGTCGCCGCGGGAGGTGAAGGGCGTGCCGCTGGCGGCGATGAGATTGAAGGCGTCCAGGATATCGTCGGCCTCGGCGATGCCGGCCGGGTCGTCGCGGGGGCCGATCAGTACGAAGTCGTTATACATCACGTCGAGGCGCTCGCTGGCATAGCCAGCGGCGATGAACCGCTCCTCGCCCTCGGTATCGTGGACCAGCAGGCTGTCGGCGTCGCCGCGGCGGGCGATCTCGAAGGCCTGGCCGGTGCCTACCGCGACTACGCGGACGTCGATACCGGTCGCTTCGCGAAACTGCGGCACGATATCGGCGAACAGCCCCGACTGCTCGGTGGAGGTGGTCGAGGCGAGGGTGATAAAGCGCTCTTCAGCGACGGCGAGTGGCGCCGAGAGGGCGATGCCGAGGGCGAGGATTGTGAGGCGCTGGCGACGTGGCATGGGAGCTCCTTGTTGTCATGGTGGCGCTGTTCTCGCGGCGCTGCTTGCCAGCTACCAGGGCAGTTCGCCGCGCACGAAGGCGGCGGCCTCGCTGCTCTGGGGCGTATCGAAGAAGCGCTCGGCGGGGCTGTGCTCGAGCAGCCGCCCGGCGTTGAGGAACACCACGTCGTCGGCCAAGCGGCGCGCCTGGTTGAGGTCGTGGGTGGTCATCACGATCTTGGTGCCGCGGTGATGAAACTGATTGACCGCCTCCTCGACAGCGCGAATCGCGGCGGGGTCGAGGGCCGCGGTGGGCTCGTCGAGAAACAGGATGTCGGGCGCCAGCAGCCAGGCCCGCGCCAGCGCCAGGCGCTGCTGCTCGCCGCCGGACAGCACTCGCGCTGGGCGCTGGGCGAGCGGGGCAAGCCCAAAGCGCTCCAGTGCTTCCTGGGCGCGGGGCTTGCGCAGGCGCCGTGGGCAGCCGCGGATCGCCAGCACATAGGTGAGGTTGGCCTGGGCGCTGCGCTTGAGCAGCACCGGGCGCTGGAAGACCATCGCCTGGCGCAGTGCCAGCGCCGGGCTCAGCGGCTGGCCGTTCCAGCGGATCTGCCCGGCGCTGGGTGTCAGCAGGCCGTGGCAGAGACGCATCAGCAGGCTCTTGCCGGCGCCGTTGGGCCCCATGATCAGGCTGCGGCCGGCGCCCAGGGTGAGGGTGATGTCGCCCAGCAGGCGCTGGCCGCGATGGCTGAAGCGCACGCCGTCGAGCGATAGCGGCAGCATCGGGGCCGTCGTGGCCTGGGCCAGATACGGTTGGCTCAAGTCGCTCATCCCATCTGCCTCCTGGCGCGCTCGCCGAGCAGGTGTGCGGCGCCGTTGACGCAGGCCACCAGCAGCAGCAGCACGAGGCCCAGCCCCAGTGCCAGTGCCAGGTTGCCGCGGTTGGTCTCCAGCGCGATGGCGGTGGTCATTACCCGGGTTACGCCATCGATATTGCCGCCCACGATCAATACCGCGCCGACCTCGGCGCTGGCGCGGCCGAAGCCGGCCAGTACCACGGTGGTGAGGGCCACCCGGGCATCCCACAGTAGGGTCGGCATCATGCGTGCGCGGCCCAGCCCAAAGGAGGCCAGCTGCTCACGGTACTCGCCGAGCAGCGCCTCGATATGCTGGCGGGCCAGGGCGGCAACGATGGGCAGTACCAGCACCGTCTGGGCGATGACCATGGCGGTGGGCGTGAACAGCAGGCCCAGCTGGCCGAGTGGCCCGGCTCGCGACAGCATCAGGTAGACCATCAGGCCGGCGACCACCGGCGGCAGCCCCATGAAGGCGTTGAGCATCACCACCACCATGCCGCGCCCCGGGAAGGCCCATAGCGCCAGCGCCGCGCCCAGCGGCAGGCCGATCAGCGCGGCGATCAGTACGGCGCTCAGCGACACCTGCAGCGACAGCCTGACGATATCCATCAGCGCCGGGTCGAGGGTGAGAATCAAGCCCAGCGCGGTAGTAAAGGCGTTGTCGGCAGTTGGCATGACAGGCTCCAGGCAAGTCGCTGCATGATGTGCCGTTATGCCGCTGAGTGCATCCTGTGCTGTAATCAATGCAGTCTTATGCAGCCGAATGCCACCCTTGACGCCCGAAAGGCCTGCCATGACCGCTCACGCCTACCTCACCACCCGCGAGGCCGCCGATTACCTGCGCCTCAAGGAGCGCAAGCTCTACGACCTGGTGCGCCAGGAACTGATCCCTTGCACTCGGGTAACCGGCAAGCTGCTGTTCCCGCGCCAGGCGCTGGATCTGTGGCTGATGAACCATCTGGAGGGCGACCAGCGCAGCCGCGAGCCGCTGGCGGCGATCCTCGCCGGCAGTCAGGACCCGCTGCTGGAGTGGGCGGTGCGCGAGTCGGGCTCGCAGCTGGCCACGCTGTGCCACGGCAGCGGCGACGGCGTGCGCAGGCTGCTGGCGGGGGAGGCGCTGGTGGCCGGTGTGCATCTGCTCGACCCGAATAGCGGGTGCTACAACGATCCCCCGTCGCTGGGGCTTGGCGGCATGCGCGACCTGGTAGCGATCCGCTGGGCGCGGCGCCGCCAGGGGCTGATGCTGGCCCCCGGCAATCCGCTGGGCATTGCCGGGCTCGCCGACCTGGCCTGGCCCCAGGTGACGCTGGCCCATCGCCAGCCGGACGCCGGCGCCGAGCGTCTGCTGACGCTATTGCTGGCGCGGGCCGGCATGCACCTGGAAGCGCTGTCGCTAAGCGCCAACGTGGCGCTGAGCGAGGATGACCTGGCGCTGGCGGTACGCCGCGGCGATGCCGATGCGGGGCTCGGCGTCGAGGCATCGGCCCGCCGTCATGGGCTCGATTTCATTGGCCTGCACGACGAGTGTTTCGATCTGCTGATGCGCCGCCGCAGCTACTTCGAGGCGCCACTGCAGCGGCTGATGCGTTTCGCCCGCGAGCCGCGCTGCCGGGACTGGGCGGCGCGGGCCGGCGGCTATGATCTTAGCCAGATGGGAGAGGTGGTCTACAACGCCTAAGGCGCGCCTAGCGTCATATTGTTTCCATATTCTGGACGCTTGTTGGTGGCAGGGATCGGATATAGTAATTAATGAACGCTGTTCGAGCCTGCCCGTCCATCAGAGGCGCGACCCCAAGCTGGGTCGAGATGCAGGCCGAACCGGGAGCGAAGGGGATAACGGACCGTTTCCTTTATCCTCATGAGGCAAGACCATGCGACTGTTACCCCTGACGATTGCTGCCGTGGCACTGACCCTGGCCGGCTGCAGCTACTCGCCAGCGCGGATTACCCCCGAACCGCTGATCGAGATCGATGGCCGCGATCATCGCCACCATCGTGGCAGCCGGCATTCCCACCACTACTACCACTATGACGACCGTCGCCGCGGTGGTTTCTGCCCGCCGGGCCAGCGCAAGAAGGGACGCTGCTGAGGCCACACCAGCTGGTGCGGCCTAGCTGGGAGGAAGACAGGGAGTAGGGCATTTGACGCTCCATTGCGCGGCAATGGCTTTGGCCTAATGCTCAATTCGCATGCGTGCTGCAGCGCAGTATAGATGTCTCGACAGCGGCTGACGCTTCACGAGGTACCACTCAGCATAGTCGGCTGCCGAGCAGCAGCATGCCGGGGTCGAGGGCGTGCCAACCCCACCATGTCAGCAGCAGGGCACCGCTCAGTAGCGCCAGCGCGGCAAGTCGCGTAGCCAGGCTCATGCGCTGACCTCGCCGGGAGTGGTGCGGTTGATGGGTTGTTCGGTGATGAACCAGTGGAGAGCCGCAGCCGCCACCGAAAGCAGGATGGCGATGTTCCACACCATGTCGTAGTCACCGTGGATGTCATAAAGGTAGCCCCCCAGCCAGACGCCTAAGAAGGAGCCGAGCTGGTGGAAGAGGAAGACGATGCCGCCCAGCATGGAAAGGTGCTGCACGCCGAAGACCGAGGCCACAATGCCATTGGTCAACGGCACCGTAGAGAGCCACAGAAGCCCCATGGCGATGCCGAACAAGTAGGCGCTGGGCGGGCTTAGCGGGGTGAGCAGGAAAAGGGCGATGACGACTCCGCGGATCAGGTAAAGCCAGGTGAGTAGGCGCGGCTTCGAATAGTGTCCTCCCAGCCACCCGGCGGCATAGGTCCCGAAGATATTGAACAGGCCGACCAGGGCCAGCACCGTGCTGCCAACGTGCACGGCAATACCGCTGTCGAAGAGGTAGCCGGGCAGGTGGACACCAATGAATGTCACCTGAAAACCGCAGACGAAGAACCCCAGACTGAGTAGCCAGAAACCGCGATGGTTGGAGGCCTCGTTGAGTGCGGTGGCTAGGCTGATATCGCTGGTGGCCTTGGCTGAGGGGCGATCACGTAACATGGCACCAAGGGGCAGCATCAGCGCGGCGATAGCCCCCATCGCCAGCAGCGCTGCCGACCATCCCAGCCACCCCATCAGGCCGAGGGTACCAGGAAGCATGGCGAATTGACCAAAGGAGCCGGCGGCGCTGACCATGCCCATTGCCATGCTGCGTTTTTCTGGAGCCACTGCACGTCCCACGGCGCCAAGAATGACCGAGAAGGTGGTGCCGGAGAGGCCCAGTCCGATCAGTACCCCGGCGGAAAGAGTCATGCCCAGTGGCGATTCCGAGACTCCCATCAACAGCAGGCCCAGGGTGTAGAAGGCGCCGCCCACCACCACCACTCGGGCAGCGCCGAATCGGTCGGCCAGGGCGCCAGCAAAAGGTTGCGAGAGCCCCCAGAGTAGATTCTGAATCGCCAGAGCGGTGGCGAAGACACCGCGGCCCCAGCCCAGCTCCGAGCTCATGGGTTCGAGAAACAGCCCGAAACCGTGGCGTAAGCCGGTGGCCAAGGTCACGATCATACTGCCGAGTATGATAATTAGCAGTGAGTGGCGTCGGATGGCATCCATGTTGTCATGACTATTTGCAGGCTAGTGAATATCACCATACTGAGTCTGAACATTCTTGCCTACTAACGACCGAAGGCAGCTTCCAGGATCGCTAGCTGGCCGGGTGCCAGGGCGTTCTCCACCGCGGTGACGCGCAGCACGTGGCCCAGCGCCGGGTCGGCGGGGCGGGCGATCAGCTTGCCGGCCTCGAGCATCTCGCGATGCACGCGCTCGGCGAGCTCGGCGCTGGGCAGGCGCAGGCCGACGAAGTTGGTGGCGCTGGGCAGCACGTCGGCGCCCAGCGCGCGGAAGTGCTCGCTGAGCCGCTCGCGGCGCTCGCGCACCGCCCGCACGTGTGCGTCGCTTTCCTGGGGGGCGTCGAGCACCACTTCGGCGGCGGCCTGGGTCAGCGTCGACACCGCATAGTGAATTCGTACCTTCATCATCACGTCCAGGGTCTCGGGTTCGGCGATGGCGTAGCCGACCCGCAGCCCGGCCAGGCCGTGGGCCTTGGACAGGGTGCGCAGGCGAATCACCCCGGGCAGCACGCGGCGGCCGAACTCGCCGTCGGCGTCCTCGCGGAAGTCGTGGTAGGCCTCGTCGAGCAGCAGCCAGCAGTCGTCCGGCAGGGCCGCACGCAGCGACAGGATGGCGTCGTCGTCGTGCAGGTGGCCGCTGGGGTTGTCGGGATTGGCGAGATACACCAGCCGCGCCTGGTGGTCGTGGGCGGCGCGGGCCAGGGCGTCGAGGTCCGGCGCCAGGCGGCCGGGCCCCTCGTCGTAGGCGACCTCCACCAGCCGGCAGCCCTGGCCGCGGGCAAAGTAGCCGAAGGTGGGGTAGGTACCGGCGGTGGCCACCACGCAGTCGCCGAACACCACGGTGGCGCGCAGCGCCAATGCGATCAGGCTGTCGGCGCCGGCGTCGACCAGCATGGCGTCCAGCGCAATGCCTTTCTGCTCGGCCAGGCGCTGGCGGATGCCCAGCGCCTCGGCGTCGCCGTAGCTGTAGACGTGCTCGGCCATGGCGTCGCCGAAGTGCTCGCGTAGCGCGCGGTGGGGCATGTCGAGGCCCTCGTTGGAGCCCAGCTGGTCGGGAATCTCGCGTCCCAGGCGGCGCTCCAGCACGCGTACACCGGGAAAGGGGTTGTGGGGGCCGTCGCCCCGCAGATGTTTCGGAAATGTCGGCATCGGGGCCTCCCTGAAGAAATGGTGTCCCGCGGGACGGCGGCAATGTGGTTCATGCTGCGTCACGGCGGTGCAGCATGACAATGGCGACGGCGGAGAGCGTCAACAGCAACGCCACCAGAATCCTCGGCGTCAGCGGCTCGCCCAGCAGCAGCACGGCACTGGAGACGCCCACCGTGGGAATGATCAAGGTGCTGATGGTGGATTGCGCCACGCTCAGCCGCTTGACGTTTATGAACCACAGTATCTGCGCCAGGCAGATAGAGAACAGCAGATGATAGCCCAGGGCCAGCCAGGTGCTGAGTTGCCAGCTGGCCGGTGGGGGCGGCGACTCCAGCGCCAGCATCAGCACGATCATCGGCAGCGCGCAGAGGGCGAATTGCCAGCCGGTGATCACCACGACGTGACTCTGCCAGCTGCCGCGCTTCGCGATCAGTACCGTGCCGAGTGCCCAGGAGAGCGCCGCTCCGAGCATGATCAGCGGTCCCGTCAGGCCGTTCAGACCCCCGGCCAGCGCCGCCGGGCCGAGCAGCAGGAGCAGGCCCGCCTGGCCGCAGGCCAGCCCCCACCCTTGGCGGCGTGTGACGCGCTGGCCAAGCAGCCACCAGGCCAGCAGCAGCGCCCAGCAGGGCATGCTGAAGGCGATGATGGCCGCCTGGGAGGTCGGCATCCGCAGCTGGCCGAAGGCCGTGGCCAGGTTGAAACCGAGGATGGTGAACAGCCCCGTGGCGGCAAGCCACGGCCATTCGGCCGCCGCTACTCTCAGCGGCAGGCGTCGCCAGCGCGCCCAGGCCAGCAGCACCATGGCGCCGCTGGCAAACCCGATGGCGCGCAGGCTGAAGGGCGGGAGATCCATCAGGATAAAGCGCACCGCCGGCCAGTTGCCTCCCCAGAACAGGCCAATGGCCGCGATCAACAGGGCGGAGGCGAGACGTGGCGACGCTTTCAAGCGGGCGCGGGCCAGGGCCAGGCTCATCTGCGGGTATCCGTCAGCACCTTGTGGCGGTTGAGCAGCCCGTGGGGGTCCAGGGCCTGCTTGAGGGTGCGCATCAGGGCAATCTCGTCTGGGGTCCGCGAAAGGTGCAGGTAGTCGCGCTTCTCGAGGCCGATGCCGTGCTCGGCGGAGACCGAGCCGCCGAGCGCGGCCAGGGGCGCATAGACGTGCTGCTCCACCGCGCGCCGGGTGGCCGGGTCCTGGCTGCCGACGCCCACCGACAGGTGCAGGTTGCCGTCGCCGAGGTGGCCGAAGGTGACCACGCGGCCGGCCGGCCAGTCGCGGTGGATCGCTGCCTCGACGTCGCTGACATAGCCCTCCATCTCGGCGATCGGCAGGCTGACATCGAAGGTAAATAGCGGCGAGAGGCCATGGATCAGCCCCTCGATGTCCTCGCGGATGGCCCACAGCCCCTGGCGCTGAGTGTCGGAGTGGGCCAGCACCGCATCGCCGATCAGTTCCTGGTCGAGGGCCGCTTCCAGGGCCTGGGCGAACTGCGCGGCGTGGCTGTCGGGGTCGCTGCCCAGCGACTCGACGATGGCATAGAACGGCGCATCCGGCTCCAGCGGCGGCACGTGGCGCTGGCTGTCTACCGTCAGCAGCCGGTAGTGGCTCTGCCACATCGCCTCGAAGGCGGCGAGGCTGCCGCCCAGCGCGCGCCCAAGGTGGCCGAGCAGGCCGGTCAGCGCGGAGAAGGTGGAGCAGGCGACCAGCGCGGTCTCAACGGCTGGCGTCGGCGGCTGCAGGCGCAGCACCGCACGCGTGACGATACCCAGGGTGCCCTCGCTGCCGATAAACAGCTGCTTGAGGTCGTAGCCGGCGTTGTTCTTGAGCATGTGGTTCATCGAGCTGACTACGCTGCCGTCGGCGAGTACCGCCTCCAGCCCCAGCACCTGGTGGCGCATCATACCGTAGCGGATCACGCGGATGCCGCCGGCATTGGTGGCGATATTACCGCCGATGGTGCAGCTGCCACGAGCGCCCAGGTCGAGAGCGAACTGCAGGCCGGCCTGTTCGGCGGCCTCCTGCACCCGCTGCAGCGGTGCGCCGGCCTGCACAGTGAGCGTCGCGCCCACCGGGTCGAGGGCCTCGATGGCGGCCATCCGCTCCAGCGAGATGACCAGCTCGTCGCCGTCGGCCTCGGCGCCGTGTACCAGCCCGGTCAGGCCGCCGTGGGTGACCACCGGCTGGCGCGCCGCGTAGCAGGCGCGCATCACTGCGGCGACGTCCTCGGTGCAGGCCGGTCGCACGATGGCCGCCGCCCGGCAGGGAGCGCCGGTCATCCAGTCCACTGCGCGAGCGGTGACCGCCTCGCCGGTCAGCACATGGGCGTCGCCGACGATGGCGGCGATCTCTTTCAGCAAGTCATCCATTCCTGATGTTGTCTCCTTGTCAGACATCGGCCAGTTCGTGCTCGCGGCCGGGGATGGCATCCAGCAGTTCGCGAGTGTAGGCCTCGCGAGGCGCCAGGAACACCTCCCGGGCCGGTCCCTGCTCGACGATACGGCCGTGCTGCATGACGACGATGTGGTCGCAGATCTGTGCCGCCACCCGCAGGTCGTGGGTGATGAACAGCAGCGACAGCGAGAGCTTCTGCTTGAGCTCCTCCAATAGCTCGAGGATCTGGGCCTGGATCGAGACGTCGAGCGCCGAGACCGCCTCGTCGGCGACGATCAATTCGGGCTGCATGGCCAAGGCCCGGGCGATGCCGATGCGTTGACGCTGGCCGCCGGAGAACTCGTGGGGGTAGCGGTCGTCGGTGCCCTCGAGCCCCACCAGCGCCAGCAGCTCCTTGGCCTTGGCGAAGGCCTGCGTCTTGCTCATGCCGTTGGCCATGGGCCCCTGGGCGATGGCGTAGCCGACCCGGTGGCGCGGGTTGAGCGAGGCGTAGGGGTCCTGGAAGATCATCTGCACGCGGTGGCGCTCGCGACGCAGCGCCTCGCCCTGCAGGTGCATGAAATCGGTGCCAGAAAGACTCAAGGTGCCGCTGTCCGGTCGCTCCAGGCGCACTACGCAGCGCCCCAGGGTCGACTTGCCGGAGCCCGATTCGCCGACGATGCCGATGGTTTCGCCCTTGACCAGCGAGAAAGAGACGTCTTGCAGGGCGTGGACCTCCCGGGCCGGCTTGAACAGCCCGCCCTTGGAGCGGAACACCTTGTTGAGTCCCACCACCTCGAGCAGCGGGGTGTCGGTCTCGGCGCCGCGCGCTTCGGGGATCACGTCGCTGGGAATCGCTTCGATCAGCGCCCGGGTGTAGTCGTGGGAGGGGTGCTTGAGCACCGCCTCGGCTTCGCCGAGTTCGACGATCTGGCCATAGCGCATCACGCAGACCCGGTTGGCGACTTCGGCGACGACCCCGAAGTCGTGGGTGATGAACATCACTGCCATGCCGCGGCGTCGCTGCAGGTCGCGGATCAGTTCGAGGATCTGCGCCTGGGTGGTGACGTCGAGCGCCGTGGTCGGCTCATCGGCGATCAGCAGTTCCGGCTCCAGGGCCAGCGCCATGGCGATCATCACCCGCTGGCGCTGGCCGCCGGAGAGCTGGAAGGGGTAGGCGCGAATCGCCTTGTCGGGGTCCGGGATGCCGACCTCGGTGAGCAGCGCCAGGGCCTTCTGCTGGCGCTCCCGCCCGCTGAACTGGCCGTGGGCCTCGAACACCTCGGCGATCTGGGCACCGACCCGCATCAGCGGATTGAGGGCGGTCATCGGCTCCTGGAAGATCATGCCGATGCGCAGACCGCGCAGCGTGCGGTGCTGCTTCTCGGTGAGCGTGAGCAGGTCCTGGCCGTCGAACAGCGCCTCGCCGCCGCTGGCGTAGACGCCCTTGGGCAGCAGGCCCATCACCGCGTTGGCGGCCATCGACTTGCCGGAGCCGGATTCGCCCACCACGCACAAGATCTCGCCGCGAAACACGTCGTAGCTAACGTCTTCGACGGCTAGGGCGCGGTCGGCGCCCTTGGGCAGCGCGATGCTGACATGGCGCAGGCTGAGCAGGGGCGTCGTTTGGCTATCGGTCATGTCGTTTCCCCTCAGGAGCGCTCGCGGGCGAGTTTCGGGTTCAAGGCGTCATCGAGGCCTTCGCCCACCAGGTTGAGGGCCAGTACGGTGAGCAGGATCGCCACCCCAGGGAAGAAGCTCAGCCACCAGGCCTGGCGGATCACGGTGCGCGCGGCGCCGATCATATAGCCCCACGACATCACGTTGGGGTCGCCCAGCCCCAGGAAGGAGAGCGCCGACTCCAGCAGGATGGCGGTGGCGACCATCAGCGAGGCCAGCACGATGATCGGCGACAGGGTGTTGGGCAGGATCTGGCGCAGGATGATGGTGGTGTTGGACTGGCCCACTAGGCGCGCCGCTTCGACGTACTCGCGGTTGCGCAGCGACAGGAACTCGGCGCGCACCAGGCGCGCCACCGGAGGCCAGCTGACGATGGCAATGGCCAGCACGATGGAGGTGATGCTGGGCTGCATGATGGCCACCAGCACGATCGCCAGGGCGAAGTTGGGAATGGTCTGGAAGAACTCGGTAAAGCGCATCAGGGCGTCGTCGATCAGGCCGCCGTAGTAGCCGGCGATGGCGCCCAGCGGCACGCCGATGGCCAGTGCCACCGTGGTCGAGACCAGGCCGATCAGCAGCGACACCCAGGCGCCGTGCATCAGCCCCGCGGCCACGTTGCGGCCCATGGTATCGGTGCCCAGCGGAAAGCCGTCGACCTCCATCGGCGGCAGAAAAGGGCGCTGCACCATGCGCCAGGGCGACTCGGGAAACAGCAGCGGGGCAAGGATCGCCATGGCGATGATGGTGAGGAGAATGATCAGCCCGATCAGGGCGCCGCGGTTCTGGGCAAAGCGGGCGAAGAAGCTCATGAGCCCTCCTTGATGCGCGGGTCGGCCAGTCCGTAGACGAGGTCGGTGATGATGTTGAACAGGATCACCAGGGCCGCCGAGAAGAAGAAGATGCCCAGCAGCAGGTTGTAGTCGCGCTGCTGCAGCGCCTCGAACATCAGTCGGCCGATGCCGGGCCAGGCGAACACCGTCTCGGTGAGGATGGCGCCGCCGACCATCTGGCCTGCCTGCAGGCCGGCCAGGGTGATGATCGGCAGCAGCGCGTTGCGCAGGATATGGCGTCGCTGGATGACGCTGTTCTTGAGCCCCTTGGCGCGGGCGGTCTTGACGAAGTCCTGCTGGCTGGCCTCGAGCATCGACGCACGGGTCATGCGGGTGTAGATCGCCATGAAGAACAGCGCCAGGGTGGTGGCCGGCAGGATCAGGTGTTTGCCCACATCGAGCACCATCGCTAGGCCAGTGTGGCCGGCACCCACGGTGTACATGCCGTAGGCGGGCAGCCAGTCGAGATAGACCGAGAACAGCACCACCGACATCAGCGCCACCCAAAACAGCGGCGTGGCGTAGAACAGCAGCGCCAGGGCCATGATCAGCGAGCCGGAAGGCTTCTTGACTCGGGCGGCGGCCAGCGAACCGGCGACGATACCCAGCGCGAGCGATAGCACGAAGGCGGTACCGGTGAGCAGCAGGGTAGCCGGCAGGCGCGCCAGGATCAGGTCGAGGACCGGCATCTGCTGGCGGTAGGAGAAACCGAAGTCGAGCATGGCGACGCCGGAGACGTAGCGCCACAGCTGCACGTAGAGCGGCTGGTCGAGGCCGAAGCGTTCGCGCAGCTGACGCAGGAACTCCTCGTCGGTGGCGCCGGCCTCGCCGGCCAGGATGGCCGCGGGGTCGCCGGGGGCGAGCTGGATCAACACGAAGTTGAAGATGATGATCATGAACAACACGACGACGGCCTTGAGCAGCCGCATCGTGATCAATCGGACATAGAGCATGCCAAGGCCTCGGGCTGGAAGAGGACGCCTCGACCCGGGGCGTTTCACCGCCCCGGGTCAAACCGGTGGGTGGCGATCAGCGATCTAGCCAGGTGTCCTTGAAGCCGTCGTTGACGCCTACGCCTGAAGTCACCAGGTCCTGGACGTCGCAGCGGTAGAGGGTCGGGAAGCCGAGCTCCAGCAACCAGCCCACCGGCACATCCTCCTGGAGGATCTCCTGGACCTCGTGGTAGAGCGCTTCGCGCTCTTCGTCGGGGAAGGCGGTGGCCGCCTCGTTGAACAGCTCGTCGACCCGCTGGTTCTCGTAGCCCTCGACGTTGTTCCACGGCGAGCCCTTCTCGATATTGGTAGAGAGGTAGGTGCGCGAGATGCCCAGGGCCGGGTCGCCATACTGGAAGAGGTAGGTGAAGGCCAGGTCGTAGTCCCAGTCACCCAGGCGCTGGTTCCAGCCGCCGACGTCGGTGGCTTCGGTGCGCACCTCGATGCCCACTTCACGCAGGTTCTGCTGCACGGCCTCGGCCCAGCGCGTCCAGGTCTCGCCGTAGGGCAGCGGCAGCAGGCGCACCTCTTCGCCGTCATAGCCCATCTCGTCGAGCAGCTCGCGGGCACGCTCCGGATCGTGGTCGTAGGGCTCGAGGTCGGGGTTCTGGAAGCGCGCGTTGGAACCGAAGGCGCCCAACGGCACGTTGCCCAGTCCGTTCCACAGCACGTCGCGGGCGAATTCGCGGTCCATGGCGTGCATCACCGCCTGGCGGAAGCGCTTGTCGGCGGTGGGGCCTTCACGGTTGTTCATCCACAGCATGGCGAAGGGGCTGAAGTACTCGTGGCCCGCTTCGGTCATGCAGGTGTTGTCGAGCTCGGCCAGGCGCGGAATATCGAAGTTCTCGACGGTACCGTAGGGCAGTACGTCGACGGTGCCGTTCTCGTAGGCCACCGCACGCGAGGCGCCGTCGGGGATGATGTGCCAGTTGATGCCGTCGAGGTAGGGCAGGTCATCCTCGTAGTAGTCGTCGTTGCGTACCAGCTGAATCACCGTGCCGCGATCCCAGCTGTCGAACTTGAAGGGGCCGGTACCGATGGGGTGGTTGTTGTGCTCGTTGTCGCGGAAGTCGGTCCCCTCGTAGAGATGCTTGGGGATCATGGTAAAGGTACCGGCCTCGAATGAGATCAGGAAAGGGCCGAAGGGTTCGTCGAGGGTGAACTCGACGGTGTAGTCGTCGACGGCCTCGATCGACTCGATGTGCTGCAGCACGGCGCGGGCACTGGGGTTGAGCTCGCGGTGGAAGACATCGGCGGAAAACACCACGTCCTCGGCGGTGAAGGGTTCGCCGTCATGCCAGCTTACGTCATCGCGCAGGTGAAAGGTCCAGGTGCGGCCATCCTCGCTGACCTCCCAATCCGTGGCCAGCTGCGGCATGGGCTCGAGCTCGGTGGTGTAGCGCAGCAGCCCCTCGTAGATATTGCCGGCCACGGTTCGGGTCGGGGCGTTCTGGATCATGCCCAATACCAGGCCGGGCGGCTCGGGCTGGATGATGGTGTCGATGGTGCCACCGTGCCGCGGCTCGTCGGCATGAACGGTGGAGGCAGCAAATGCTGTTGCGGCAATGGCCAGGGCCAGAGGAGTCTTCATAGGTTGCGTCCCTTGTTGTTGTGTTGGACTTGATGCGTCGATGGCAAATCATCGGATCGTCTTTGAACATAGCAACGCCCACCCAAACTGTCGACAGTCGGTGGTCGACATGGCGTATTGATTGGCCATACTGTAAACACATTAGCGTCTCAGAATTCTGGAGCAGAGCGATTTCAATGCATGCCAACCCCCCGCCTGTTGCGCCGCGGCTGCAGCAGACCAACCTCGTCGAGCAGGTGGCCGATTACCTCACCGAGGCGATCATCGCGCGCCACTACGCGCCGGGGATGCGACTGTCGGAGGTGCAGCTGTCCCGCGAGCTGGGCGTGAGTCGCGCGCCGGTGCGCGAGGCGGCGCGGCTGCTGGAGAGCCGCGGCCTGCTGATATCGCGACCGCGTAAGGGCTTCTACGTACGCGAGCTCATCGGCGACGACCTGGCCGATGTCTTCGACCTGCGGCTGTGCTACGAACGCCACGCTTTCGAGCTGCTGGCGTCACGCTTCGACGAGGCCGCCCACGCCACTCTGTCGCGGCAGGTCGAGACGATGTGTGCGCTGGCCAAGGGCAGCGACGATGGCAGCAAGATCGAGGCCGACCTGCGCTTTCATCGGCTGGTATTCGAGATGGCCGGCAATCGCCGCCTGCTCAAGGCCTTCGATGACCTGTCCCACGAGCTGCGGCTGTGCATGGCGCTGATCGAGCGCACCCACGCCGAGCCCGAGCGCATCGCCGCCAACCACTGGCCGCTGATCGAGGCCCTGGCCAGCGGCGAAGCGAGGCGCTGCCGGGAGGAGGTGGACTACCATATCGGGGTGGCACGCGACTATGTGATTCAAGGGCTTGGCGCCGGCCCCGACGCCGGGCGCCCGGTGGCCGTGTCTGATGCAACAGGCGAGGAGGGGTGATGCTGAGCGATCAGGAGCAGCGGGTATTGGCAGCGTGCGATGCCTGCTTCGAGGAAACCCTGGCTCTGACCGAAACCCTGGTGCGTGAATATAGCGTGCTGGGCCAGGAGCAGGGCGTGCTGACGGCGATGGAAGCGGCACTCGAGCGGCTCGAGCTGCCAGTGGAGCGGGTGGCGATGGATGCCCCGAGCCTACTGCAGCACCCCCAGTATGCGCCGGTGGCGTGGTCCGGCGCCGGGCGCTACTGCCTGGTCTCGGCACTCAACCGCGATGCCCCGGGGCGACATCTGGTGTTCAATGGCCATCTCGACGTGGTGCCGGCGGAGCCCATCGATACCTGGACGCGTCCGCCCTGGGAGCCGTGGCGCCAGGATGGCTGGCTGTATGGGCGTGGCGCCGGCGACATGAAGGCGGGGGTGGCGGCGATGATCATGGCGGTCGCCGCGGTGCGCCGCGCCGGGGTGGCGATCGAGACGCCGTTGACGCTGCAGACTGTGATCGAGGAGGAGTGCAGCGGCAACGGTGCGCTGGCCTGTGTCACTGCCGGCTACGGCGGCGATTGCGTGCTGATCCCGGAGCCCTTCGGGCCGTGCCTCTACACCGGTCAGACCGGCGTGCTGCGCTTCCGGATTCGCGTCGACGGCGTGCCGGCCCACGTACTCGATGCCACCGCCGGCAGCGATGCCATCGAGACCATGCAGCGGCTGATCCCGGCGCTCAGGACGTTCGAGGATGAACTCAACGCCGAGCGCGAGCCACCCTACGACGCCTTCGAGCACCCGTTCAATCTCAACATCGGCCGCTTCGATGGCGGTAACTGGGCCTCCAGCGTGCCCGCCCACGCGGAAATCGAGGGGCGTATCGGTTTTGCTCCGGGAGTGGCGCCGGAGCAGATCATGCGGCGCTTCGAGGCCTGCGTGGCCCGCGCGCACCACGACCTGGCGCTGCCCGGCAACGCCCCCCACGTCGAATTTCACGGCTTTCGCTCGCCGGGTCACCTGGTCGACCTCGAGGCGCCGGGGATCGAACTGCTCGGCGAGTGCCACCGGGCCCTGAGTGGCGGTGAGCCCGAGCGCTATCTCTCCACCTGTATCACCGACCTGTGCGCCTTCCATGTGGCGGGCGGCGTACCCGGTAGCTGCTATGGGCCGGTGGCGGAACGCATCCACGGCATCGATGAGCGGGTCGACATCGAGTCGATCCGCCATACCCTCAAGGCCTACGCGCTGTTCATCTGCCGCTGGCAGCAGCTGGGCGACTAGTCCCGGGCCGCCGCGCTCAGCGGGCCGGCATGGGATAGCGGCGGTCGGCCTTGCCGGCCTTGGCTACCTGCCCCGGGGTGTCGTGGCCGATCAGCCCGGGCAGGCTGGCAGAGACTTTCAGCAGGGCGTCCAGGTCGACTCCGGTGGACACGCCCATGGCCTCGAACATATGCACCAGGTCCTCGCTGCAGACGTTGCCGGTCGCGCCGGGTGCGTAGGGGCAGCCGCCGAGCCCGCCGAGCGAGGCGTCGAAGCGGGTGATGCCCGCCTGCCAGGCGGCCAGCGCATTGGCCAGGCCCATGCCGCGGGTATTGTGGAAATGCAGCGTGAAGGGCGTCTCCGGGAAGCGCGCGAGCACGGCCTCGCACAGCCGCCTGACCTGGGCCGGGTTGGCCATGCCGGTGGTGTCGCATAGGCTCACGCCCTGCACGCCCAGGGCCAGCTGTCGCTCGACCAGATCGAGTACACGCGCCTCGGGCACCTCACCCTCGAAGGGGCAGCCGAAGGTGGTGGAGAGCGAGGCGTTGATGAAGACCTCGCGCCCCTGAGGCTGGGCGCGGACGGTTTCGACAATGGCCGCGAACTGCTCGAGGGACTGCGTCGGCGTCATGCGCAGGTTGGCCAGGCCGTGGGATTCGCTCGCCGACATCACCAGATTGACCTCGTCGACGTGGCAGGCCAGTGCCCGCTCGGCGCCCTTGACGTTGGGCACCAGCACGGTAATGCCAACGCCCGGACGGCGCTGGATGGTGGTCACCACCTCGGCGGCATCGCGCAGTTGGGGAATGGCCTTGGGCGAGACGAAGCTGGTCGCCTCGATGCGCGCCAGGCCGGTGGCGGAGAGGGCATCGATCAGGCCTATCTTGTCCGCGGTGGGCACGAACTCGGCTTCGATCTGCAGGCCGTCGCGGGGTGCCACCTCGTTGATCTGTAGTGAAGGCATGGGCGCTCCTTGGGGTTAGATGATGCCGGCGCTGCGCAGCTTGGCGCGAGTCTCGTCATCGATGCCCAGCTCGTCGAGCACCTCCTCGGTATGCTGGCCCAGGGCCGGGCCGCCGTTGCCGAGCCGGCCCGGGGTGGCGCTGAGACGCGGCAGTACGCCGGGGACCTTCAACGGGTCGCCGCTGGGGCGGGTGATGGTCTGGATCATCTCACGCGCCAGGTAGTGCGGGTCGCTGGCAATGTCGGCCGCGGTGTAGGGAAAGCCCGCCGGCACCCGCGCGGCATCCAGGGCGGCGAGGATCTCGTCGCGGCCGAGGGTCTTGCTCCAGGCCTCGATGGCGGCATCGATCTCGGCGGCGCGGCGGCTGCGCCCGTCGTTGTGCGCCAGCGCCGGGTCCTCGGCCAGGTCGTCGCGCTCGATCACCTTCATCAGGCGCTTGAAGATGCTGTCGCCGTTGCCGGCAATCAGCACGAAGTCGCCGTCGCGGGTGCGGTAGGCATTCGACGGCGTGATGCCGGGCAGGGCGCTGCCGCTGGGCTCGCGGACCTGGCCGGTGGCGTCGTATTCGGGCAGCAGGCTCTCCATCATGGCGAATACCGACTCGTAGAGGGCCACGTCGATCTCCTGGCCGAGCCCGCTGCGGCTTCGCTCCTGCAGTGCGAGCAGGGTGCCGATCACCGCGTAGAGGGCGGAGAGGGAGTCGCCGATGCTCACCCCGACTCGCACCGAGGGTTCGCCGGGGTGGCCGGTGAGGTAGCGCAGGCCGCCCATTGCTTCGCCGATCACCCCGAAGCCGGGCTTGTCGCGGTAAGGCCCGGTCTGGCCGTAGCCGGAGATGCGTACCATGATCAGTCGCGGGTTGAGTTCGGCGAGTGCCTCATAGCCGAGCCCCCAGCCTTCCAGCGTACCGGGGCGGAAATTCTCGACCAGCACATCGGCCTCGCCGACCAGCCGACGGACCAGGTCCTGCCCCTGGGGGGTGCGCAGGTCGAGAGACAGCGAGCGCTTGGTGCGGCTCTGTACGTGCCACCACAGCGAGGTGCCATCTTCGATGATTCGCCATTTGCGAAGGGGGTCGCCGGTGCCTGGCGGCTCGACCTTGATCACGTCGGCACCGAATTCACCCAGCAGCTTGGTGGCGAAGGGCCCGGCAATGAGCTGGCCCAGTTCCAGCACCTTGAGGTTCTCAAGGGGGAGCTGGCGAGTCTCCGCAGTCGTCATGGCAGCACTCCTAGGCAGTATGTGACATAGCATGGCGCCTGGCGTCGGTGCGAATCAATTAGGCGATGGATAACTCGGGCTTCGTCAATCGCGAACACTTCGCTAGGATGGACCTCTACTCCTCTCCTCGAGAGTCGCCATGCGTCGCTTCGATTTCGTCACCCTCAAGCTCTTCGTTACCATCGCCGACGAAGGGCGACTGACCGTGGCGGCCGAACGCGAGCACCTGGCGCTGGCGGCGGTCAGCAAGCGCGTCCGCGACCTGGAGTCGCTGGTCGGCACCACGCTGCTCTATCGCCGCTCGCGCGGGGTCGAGCTGACCCCCGCGGGCCAGGCCTTCCTGCACCATGCGCGGCGCATTCTCGAGAACATCGAGCGGCTGCAGGCCGAGCTCAGCGAGTATGGCGAGGGCATCAAGGGCCATGTGCGCATCCACTCCAACACCTCGGCGATCATCGCCTTCCTGCCTCAGGATCTGAGCGCCTTCTCGCGACGCTACCCGGAAGTCAAGATCGACCTGCAGGAGCGGATCAGCACCGAGGTGATCGCGGCCGTGCGCGACGGCCTGACCGATGTCGGCATCTTTGCCGGCCACGTGGCGGCGCCGGAGCTGCAGGTGATGCCCTACCGCAGCGATCGGCTGGTGCTGATGACCCCGCGCGACCATCCCCTGGCCGGACGCGAGACGCTCGATTTCCAGGAGGCCACCGCCTACGACTTCATTGGCCTGCAGCAGGACACTTCGCTGCAGTCACTGCTCCACGAGCAGGCGAATCGCGCCGGCCGCAGCCTGCGCATGCGCATCCAGGTGCGCAGCTTCGACGCCATCTGCCGGATGATTCACCACGGCATGGGGGTTGGCGTGCTGCCCCAGCGCACCATCTACCGCGACCTGCGCGATCTCGAACTATGCAGCATCCCCCTGGCCGACCCCTGGGCGCGGCGTGAGCTGGTGATCGGCGTACGGCGCTACGACACCCTGCCGGTGATTGCCCGCCACCTGGTCGATCATCTGGTGGACGAGGCATCGTGATCCCTGACGACATTGAAGGGCGCCCACTGCTAGCAGAGCGGTGCCAAATGCTGCCATCCTAAGCCTGATACTATTTCCCAGCAGGTGACCTGGCTACCGGCGCGACTGGGGTACTGACGAGGGACGTCCATGCAGCTCTATTATCACCCTGACCAGGAGCGCCACGCCCCGCCGAGTTTTCTGCTCCGCGGCCGCCAGGTGGCCTCGCCGGAAGGGCCGGTGCGCGCCGAACTGCTGTCCGCTGGCCTGGCTGAGTGCGGCCTGTCACTGGTCGCGCCCGCTGCCAGCGACGGTGAGCGGCTGCGCGAGCGGCTGCTGCGTATTCATACGCCGCGCTATCTCGACTTTCTCGAGACCATTTACGCCCGCTGGCAGGCGCTGCCGGACGCCGCTGAGATCGTCGCACCCAACGTGCACCCCTGCGGCGGCGGTCACCACTACCCGCGGCATCCGGTGGGCCAGGTGGGCTGGCATATGCACGACATGGCCTGCCCGATGACCGCCGACAGCTTCGCCGGCATCCTGGCCAGTGCCGCCAGCGCCGAGGCCGCCGCCGAGGCGGTGATGGCGGGCAAGCGCTACGCCTATGCGCTGTGCCGGCCACCGGGCCATCACGCCGGTCCCGAGCGGGCGGGGGGCTTCTGCTTCCTCAACAACTCGGCGCTGGCTGCCACGGTGCTGCGCGAGCAGCATGAGCGGGTGGCGATTCTCGACGTCGACCTGCATCATGGCAATGGCACCCAGGATATTTTCTACGCGCGGGGCGACGTCTGGACCGGCTCGCTGCACGCCGATACCACGGATTTCTACCCGTTCTTCTGGGGCGGCGCCGATGAGACCGGCGAAGGTGAGGGTGCTGGCGCCAACCTCAATATACCGCTGCCGCTGGGCAGCGACGGCGCGACCTTCATGGCCGCGCTGGAGCGTCTCATCGAGGCCATGCAGGCGTTTCGTCCCACCGCGCTGGTGGTGGCACTGGGGCTCGATGCCCACAAGGCCGACCCGCTGGCCGGCCTGGTGCTCGAGAGCGAGGATTTTACTCTCGTGGGGCAGCGCCTCGCCGCCATCGAGTGGCCGACGGTGATCGTCCAGGAGGGCGGCTACCCGACGGACTATCTGGGGGCCAACCTGGCGGCGTTCATGCGCGGCTACTGCCAGACCTGACCATCTATTGCACACGGAGCTACATATGAGCATCCAGTATCACGACAGCAACACCCGCATGAGCCAGGCCACCTTGCATAATGGCACCGTCTACCTGGCCGGCCAGGTGCCCGACGACGCCAGCGCCGACATGCGCGGCCAGACCGAGCAGGTGCTGGCCAAGATCGAGCGCCTGCTGGCCGGCGCCGGCAGCTCCAAGGAACATCTGCTCAGCGCCCAGATCTGGGTCACCAGCATGGCCGAATTCGACCAGATGAATGCCGCTTGGGACGCCTGGGTGGTACCCGGTCGCCCACCGGTGCGCGCGGCCGTCGAGGCCAAGCTGGCCAAGCCCGAGTGGAAGGTCGAGATCATGGTCACCGCGGCGATTCCGGGGGCCTGATATGCGCGTCATCTCGGCTGAGGAGGTGGCCGCGTCGCTGCCGTGGGACGCGTTGGTGGAACGCCTGGCGCGCACCTTTCGCGACGGCGTGGAGTCGCCGCCGCGCCACCATCACGCCATGCAGCGGCCCGACGGCGAGGCCACCCTGCTGCTGATGCCGGCCTGGGAAGCGGCCGGCTATATCGGGGTCAAGATGGTCAACGTCTTTCCCCAGAATGCCGATCACGGCCTGCCGGCGATTGCCGGGGTCTATCTGCTCAGCGAGGGCGCCCACGGTCGGCCGCTGGTGTGCCTCGATGGCAGCGAACTGACCCGGCGGCGCACCGCCGCTGCCTCGGCGCTGGCCGCCCGTGAGCTGGCCCGCGATGACGCCGAGACGCTGCTGGTGGTGGGGACCGGCAAGCTGGCGCCGATGGTGATCGAGGCCCACGCCGCGGTACGTCCCATCAAGCGCGTGCGCATCTGGGGCCGCCACCTGGACAAGGCCGAGCGGCTGGCCGCCGACTACGCCGGGCGCTTCGACTGCGCGGCGGTGGAGGACCTCGAGGCGGCTACCCGTGAGGCGGATATCGTCAGCTGCGTTACCCTGTCCAGCGCGCCGCTGATCCGCGGCGCCTGGCTCGCGCCGGGCACCCATCTCGATCTGATCGGCGCCTTTCGCCCCAGCATGCGCGAGACCGACGCCGAGTGCTTCGCGCGCAGTGAGGTGTTCGTGGATACCTACGCCGGCGCCCAAGGAGAAGCGGGAGACATCCTGCAGGCCATCGACGAGGGCGCCTTCACCTTCGATGCCGTGCGGGCCGAGCTGGCCGAGCTGCTGCGCAACGAGAAGCCGGGACGCTCCTCGAGCGAGGCGATCACCCTGTTCAAGTCGGTGGGCGCATCGCTCGAGGACCTGGCGGCGGCCATCGAGGTCTGGGAGCAGCTCGAGGGGCGTGCCTGATCTGTGCCAAGCGGCTGTGGCAGCTGCGGCGATGCCACGAACCGACTAGGCCATTAGCCTGCTGGCGGCGCGCAGCAGCTGGATACTAATGACAATGACCGGCGTTGGGGAGAGATGACGTGCATATTGTGGTGATCGGAGCCGGCGTGGTGGGCGTGACCACGGCGCATGCTCTGCAGCAGCGCGGCCACCGGGTCACGGTGGTGGAGTGCCTCGCTGCGGCGGGGCTCGAGACCAGCCGCGCCAATGCCGGCCAGCGCAGCTACGGCTATGTCTACCCCTGGGCCTCGCCGGCCATGCTCAAGAAGGCGCTGCCGTGGCTGGTCAAGCGCGACGGCCCGCTCAAGCTGAAACTGCCGCCGTCACCGCACGCCCTGCGCTTTCTGGCAGCCACCTGGCGCTTTGCCCAGCAGCCCGGCCTGTTCGAGGCCAACAAGCGTGCCATGCTGCGCCTTGGAGCCTATAGCCGCCAGTGTTTCGAGGCGCTGGAGGAGGATGCGACGCTCGACTTCGATGCCGGTCAGGGCGGTCTTGTCGATCTTGCCAGCGACGTCGAGTCGCTCAAGGCGCTGCAGGTCAATGCCGGGCTGCTCGGTGAGCTGGGCATCGCGCATCAGCTGATGACCGCCGCCGAGGTCGCCGAGCGCGAGCCGGCCCTGGCGGGTAGCCAGCCGCTGGTGGGTGGCATCTGGCTGCCCGGCGACGGCACCGGCGATTGCCACCGCTTTACCCAGGCGTTGGCCGCGGTCTGCGCGGCACGTGGGGTGGATTTCCTGTTCGAGACCCAGGTGACCGGCGCCGAACGCGACGGCGGTGGCCATCTGCGTGCGCTGACGCTTGCCACTCGCGACGGTGAGGCGCTTGAGCCCCTCGCAGCCGATGCCTTCGTGCTGTGCGCCGGCACCGCGTCGCAGCGGCTGGGTGAAATGTTCGGCGCCCGCCTGCCGATCTACCCGGTCAAGGGCTACTCGTTGACCATGCCGCTGCGCGATGCCGCGCGGGCGCCGCGCTCGACGGTGATAGACGACCGCTACAAGGTGGTATTCACGCGTCTCGGCGAGCGCCTGCGGGTGACCGGTTTCGTCGAGCTCGCCGAGCATGATCGTCAGATCCCGGAGCAGCGGCTGGAGACGCTGCTTCACGCCGTGGCGTCGCGCTTCGACGGGGCTGCCGATGTCGAGCGCGCTGAGTCATGGGCCGGGTTTCGGCCGATGACGCCGGACGGGCCACCGGTGATCGGAGAAGGCAAGCGTAACAACCTGTTCCTCAATACCGGACATGGCACCTTCGGCTGGACCCTCTCCGCGGCCAGCGCCCAGTTGATCGCCCAACTGATCGACGGTGACAAGCCGGCGCTGGCCCTCGAGGCGTTTCGCCCGGGACGCTTCGGCTAAAGGCTCTCTCATTTGGCAAGGACGCGACCATGACGCCCCTTTACGACCGCGATGGATGGATCTGGCAGGACGGCGAGTGGCTGCCCTGGCGCGAGGCCACCACCCACCTGCTGAGTCACACCCTGCATTACGGCATGGGCTGCTTCGAGGGTATCCGCGCCTACGCCGGCCAGCGCGGCACGCACCTGTTCCGGGTCGCCGAGCATACCCGGCGGCTGCTGGATAGTGCCCATGCGCTGGACATGCCGCTGGCCTGGGACGCCGCCGCGCTGATCGAGGCGCAGCGCGAGTGCGTGCAGCGCAACCAGCTGGCCAATGCCTACCTCAAGCCGACGGTGTTCTTTGGTGCCGAGGGCATGGGGCTGCGCGCCAAGGGGCTGACCACCCATGTGATGATCGCTGCCTGGGACCTGGGTGACTACCTCGATCCGCGTGCCGCGCGGGTCGGGCTGCGTGCCTTGACCTCCTCCTGGGCGCGTCATCACGTCAATATCAGCCTGTGTCGCGCCAAAACCAACGGCCACTACGTCAACTCGATCCTGGCGCTGAATACCGCGGTCAAGGCGGGATTCGATGAAACCATCATGCTCGACCCTGAGGGCTACGTCGCCGAAGCCTCGGCGGCCAATGTGTTCCTGCTGCGCGATGACGTGCTGCATACCCCGGAGATCACCTCTTGCCTGCAGGGCATTACTCGCGACAGCGTGATAGAGCTGGCGCGCCGCGAACTGGGCCTCGAGGTGCGCGAGCGGCGTATCACCCGCGATGAGCTGTATACCGCCGAGGAGGCGTTTCTCACTGGCACTGCTGCGGAGATCCTGCCGCTGCGCGAGCTCGACGGGCGGCGTATCGGGGCACGCGGTGCCGATGCCGGCCTGGCGCTCGACGAGATCGACCCGGGGAGTGTCACGGCGCGGCTGCAGCAGCTCTACCGGCGTCTCACGCGGGGCGAGCTCGAGGGCTACGGCACCTGGCTGACACCTATCGCCGAGCGCGCCTAGCGGACAAAAGAAAACGCCATGAAGCCCGACGCTTCATGGCGTATTCCTTCCTCCCTGAGCACCGTCCGGGTGCCATGGCCGTGGCCATTTCCTGTTGGCGCTCCCTGCGCCGTCGCATCCTTGACGAGGTAGAGCAGTATCCTTTGCGCCCGCCCAACCGTTATAGGCTGGATAGATGACAGTCTAGTCACGATTGCGTGACCTTTCCTTGTCATCGGGCAAATCAGTGGCAATATGCTGCTCCAGCGCGCTGAGTAGCCCGCGCAGCAGCGAGAGCTCACGGCGCGAAGGCTGGGCACGGGCGAACAGCGTCTGCAGCTGCTGCTCGGTGGTGGCGTGGGGCTGGGTGAGAAAGCCGCTACTGGCCATGATCCGCGAGAGATGCGCCTGGAAATGCCCCAACTGCTCCCGGGTTGGCGGCTCGGCCTGAGCCGGGCGCTGGTAGCGGTAGTCGCTGGCCGGCTGCCGACGCCAGGCGCGGTGCACTTCGTAGGCCAGCACCTGCACCGCCTGGGAAAGGTTGAGGATGCCATAGTCGGGATTGGCCGGAATGCTCACCTGATGGCTGCACTGGCGGATCTCGTCGTTGGTCAGCCCTGAGCGTTCGCGGCCGAACACCAGTGCCACCGGTGACTGACGGGCATGCTCGACGACCGTCTCGGCCATGGCGTCGGGCTCATCAAAGTGGGGCAGCGGCAGGCTGCGCAGTCGTGCACTGGCGCCGACCACTTGCACGCAGTCAGCCACGGCGTCGCTCAGTTCATCGACCACCCGGGCGCCGTCTAGCACGTCCTCGGCGCCGGCCGCCAGGCGCGATGCTTCGACGTCGGGATAGCAGCGCGGCCGCACCAGCACCAGATCAGTGAGCCCCATGGTCTTCATGGCGCGGGCGGCCTGGCCGATATTGCCGGGATGAAAGGTCTGGACGAGGACGATGCGAATATTGGAGAGCATGGAAGACAAGACGTAAGAAGGAAGATTAAAGACCGGCACTTCGTGCCTGAAAGACGTCATTCTACACGGCTTGGTCTTCCTACTTCCCACAAAATAAAACCCCGCCGGCTGTCACCGGCGGGGTCTGTCTCAGGCAGTGCCTGGGGCAGGGGGCTTGCTTACATCATGCCGCCCATGCCACCCATACCGCCCATGTCGGGGGCGCCACCGGCCTCTTTCTCGTCCGGGTCATCGGCGATCATGGCTTCGGTGGTGATCATCAGGCCTGCCACGGAACCGGCTGACTGCAGCGCAGAGCGGGTTACCTTGGCCGGGTCCAGCACACCCATCTCGAACAGGTCGCCGTACTCGCCGGTCTGGGCGTTGTAGCCGTAGTTGCCTTCGCCGTCCTTGACCTTGTTGAGGATCACGGAGGCTTCCTGGCCGGCATTGGTCACGATCTGACGCAGCGGGGCTTCCATGGCACGCAGTGCGATGGCGATGCCGTGGGTCTGGTCCTCGTTGTCGCCCTTGAGGTCCTTGATCTTGGTCAGCACGCGTACCAGGGCAGTACCGCCGCCAGGTACCACGCCTTCCTCGACCGCGGCACGGGTAGAGTGCAGGGCGTCTTCGACGCGGGCCTTCTTCTCCTTCATCTCGATTTCGGTAGCGGCACCGACGCGGATCACGGCAACACCGCCGGCCAGCTTGGCGACACGCTCCTGGAGCTTCTCGCGATCGTAGTCGGAGGAGGTGTCTTCGATCTGGGTGCGGATCTGGCCGACACGCGCTTCGATGTCGCCTTCGTTACCGGCACCATCGATGATGGTGGTGTTTTCCTTGGACATGGTGATGCGCTTGGCGCTGCCCAGGTGATCCAGGGTAGCCTGCTCGAGGGTCAGACCCACTTCCTCGGAGATCACGGTGCCGTTGGTCAGGATCGCGATGTCCTGCAGCATGGCCTTGCGACGATCACCGAAGCCCGGTGCCTTGGCTGCGGCGACCTTGACGATGCCGCGCATGGTGTTGACCACCAGGGTGGCCAGCGCTTCGCCTTCGATGTCTTCGGCGATGATCGCCAGCGGCTTGCCAGCCTTGGCAACGGCTTCCAGCACCGGCAGCAGTTCGCGGATATTGGAGATCTTCTTGTCGACCAGCAGCAGGTACGGGTCTTCCAGTTCCACCGCCATGGTGTCCTGGTTGGTCACGAAGTAGGGCGACAGGTAGCCGCGGTCGAACTGCATGCCCTCGACGACTTCCAGCTCGTCTTCGAAGCCACGACCTTCATCGACGGTGATCACGCCTTCCTTGCCGACCTTCTCCATGGCATCGGCAATGATTTCGCCGATGCGCGAGTCGCCGTTGGCGGAGATGGTGCCGACCTGGGCGATGGCCTTGGCGTCGGTGCACGGTACGGCCAGGGACTCGATCTCCTTGACCGCGGCAATCACTGCCTGGTCGATGCCGCGCTTGAGATCCATCGGGTTCATGCCGGCGGTAACGCCCTTCATGCCCTCGTTGACGATGGACTGCGCGAGCACGGTGGCGGTGGTGGTACCGTCGCCGGCCACGTCAGAGGTCTTGGAAGCGACTTCCTTGACCATCTGGGCGCCCATATTCTCGAACTTGTCCTTGAGCTCGATCTCCTTGGCCACGGACACGCCGTCCTTGGTGACGGTCGGGGCGCCAAAGGACTTCTCGATCACCACATTGCGGCCTTTCGGGCCCAGGGTGGCCTTGACGGCGTTGGCCAGGACATCGACGCCCCGCGCCATACGCTTGCGGGCATCATCGGAGAATTTGATCTGTTTCGCTGACATTTTTAGTGCTTCCTAATCTGAGTTCGTGAAACTAACGCAGTACAGTAACGGGTAGAGGCTTAGCCTTCGACCACGGCGAGAATGTCGGACTCGCTCATGATCAGGACTTCTTCGCCGTCGATCTTCTGCTTCTCGACGCCAAAGCCATCCTTGAAGATCACCGTGTCGCCAACCTTGACGTCCAGCGGACGCACTTCGCCGTTGTCGAGAATCCGGCCGTTACCGACGGCGAGGATTTCGCCACGAGTCGGCTTTTCCTGGGCATTGCCCGGGAGCACGATGCCGCCAGCGGTTTTCTGTTCTTCTTCGACGCGACGGACGACGACGCGATCGTGCAAGGGACGGATGTTCATTGCTCACGTTCTCCTGATGGTTTGCTGTGTCGTGATGGTTCACGACGGTCCATAACAGCTCCGGAAGCGGGCTTCCGGGAAGGCGGTTGCCTTCATTGTCATTGGTGCCGAGGAGACCTCGGCACCGAAGCTCGTCTTCTAGCCCAACAGTGGGGGCTGGAGAAAGCCTTTCAAGGCCGCCAAGCAAAATTTTTTACGTTTTTCAGCCACTCAGCGGCGTGAGTCGTCGCGGCTGATGAAATCGCCCTCGATGGGGCCCTCGGCAGTGTCTCGATGACCGCGGCCATGCGCTTGCCCGTCGTCGGTCTGGCGCTGGCCGCTGGCCTGATGCCAGTCATCCGGGCTCGGCCCTGGCTGCTGGTGGAAACTGAAGCCGCGCGCCTTGACGCCTACCCGGCCAAAGGCGCGGCCGAGCAGCTGACGGGTGCCAGGGATCAGGCACATGAAGCCCAGTGCGTCGGAAACGAAGCCGGGCGCCATCAGCAGGGCGCCGCCGAAGATCAAGGCGGCGCCGGTAATCAGTTCGCTGGAGGGCAGTTCGCCCTGGGCGAAGCGTTGCTGGGCGCGCTGCAGGGTGGCAACCCCCTGTCGGCGTACCAGATGCAGACCGATGACGCCGGTGGCCAGCACCAGCAGCAGGGTGGTGAGCAGGCCGATCTGGCTGCCCACCGAGAATAGGATGACGAAATCGAGCAGGGCGAAGAGGGTAAAGAGCAACAGGAAGGGCATGGTGACTCCTGGTGTAGTTTGGCCTTGATATGGAGGTGGCGAAGGTATTTTCAAGTCGCGCGCGAGAATGGCCGATAACCAAGTGTGGCGGCACATGCGCGACTCTTCACCAATGGTTGGCTGGGCGAAGGCAGCGTCTCGTGCTAGGGTGATTTATGTTGCGATGCACAATAGCATCGGCCGCCCCGCATTGCAGATGTCCAGCGGTGGCGAGCATCTAGCGAGAGGGCCAGGCACACTGGCCCCACAAGGAGATATCCATTATGCAGTGGAACGATTCGGTGGTGGCGATTACCGGCGGCGCGCGCGGGCTCGGCCTGGCCATGGCTGCGGTACTCGGGCGCAAGGGCGCTCGGATCGCGCTGCTCGACCTCGAGCGCGAGGCGCTCGACAACGCGGCCAATTCGCTGCTCGACCAGGGCGTACAGGCAACCGGTTTCGTGGTCGACGTGGCTGACGAGACCTCGGTGCGTCAGGCATTCGACGATATTGCCGCGCAGCTAGGGCCGGTCACCGGGCTGGTCAACAATGCCGGGATCACCCGCGATGGTTTGCTGGTCAAGGCGCGGGACGGCAAGGTGGAGAGCACCATGTCCCTCGAGCAGTGGCGTCAGGTCATCGACGTCAATCTGACCGGGGTGTTCCTGTGCGGACGCGAAGCGGCCAGCCAGATGGTAGACGCCGGCCAGGGCGGGGTGATCGTCAACATCTCGAGCATTTCCCGTGCCGGCAACATGGGCCAGAGCAACTACTCGGCGGCCAAGGCCGGGGTGGCTTCGCTGACCGTGACCTGGGCCAAGGAGCTGGCACGCTACGGTATTCGCGTTGGTGCGGTGGCGCCGGGCTTCATCGAGACCGAGATGACCTCCGCCATCCGCCCCGAGGTGCTGGAGAAGATCACCAAGGGCATTCCGCTGGGCAGCCTCGGCCAGCCGGCAGATATCGCCGAGAGCGTGGCATTCATTTTCGATAACGCCTATTTCACCGGGCGGGTGATCGAGTGCGACGGTGGTCTACGGATCTGAGCCTGGGTCTGTGCTCAAGAAGCCGGGCGACCCATCAAGGGTCGCCCGGTGAGCTCAGCGAGGGGGAGGAGTTGAGCTCCAAGGCCGGACACACATCTCGTCTACTTATCGCTAAGGGCCGATTAGAAGCTTACCTGGTCGCGGAAGCCGTCTACCGTGGCGGCGCCGATGCCGCTCACCCGGGTCATGTCGTCGGCGCTTTCGAAGGGCCCGTTGGCCTCACGCTCGTCGATGATCGCCTGGGCGCGGGTTTCACCGATGCCGGGCAGCTCTGCTAGCAGCTCCGCGTCGGCAGTATTGACGTCGATGGGGGCCATTTCCTGGGCCAGGGCGGGCAGCGCAAACGTCAGCAGCAGGCTGATGACAAACGCCTTGAAGAGTCCTTGCATACCGTTCTCCTTAGTAGAGTTATCGAGTGGGTCGACACCGCCGGGCTAAGCTGCTGGGGAGGCCCTGCGTGCTCTTTAACCATAGACAGGGGAGGCGGTGCTGGGGTGTGAGACATTTCTCCATTTTATGTAAGACTTATATAGCAAGTCATGAAAGCCATGGCTTACCGGCAGCGGACGCCACTGGGCTGATATACTGAGGCATATTCCTCACAGCCTGGACGGAGCCCTCCTCGCGCATGTCGATTTCCTCTCCCTTGATCATTGCCCTCGACTACGCCTCTCTCGACGCCGCCCTGTGCATGGCCGATCGCCTCGACCCTCAGCGCTGCCGGGTCAAGGTAGGCAAGGAGCTGTTCACCCGCAGCGGTCCCGAGGTGCTCGACGCGCTGCACGGCCGCGGTTTCGAGGTATTCCTGGATCTCAAGTTCCACGACATTCCCAATACCGTGGCCGGCGCCGTGGAAGCCGCTGCCCAGCAGGGGGTGTGGATGGTCAATGTTCACGCCGGTGGCGGACGGCGGATGATGGAGGCGGCCCGTGAGCGGCTCGAGGCGGGCGGTCTCGACACGCGACTGATCGCGGTGACGGTGCTGACCAGCATGGCCGCCGCGGATCTTGCCGAGGTGGGGATTACCGCCAGCCCCGCCGAGCACGTCGAGCGGCTGGCGCAGCTGACCCGCGACAGCGGCCTGCACGGGGTGGTGTGTTCGGCCCAGGAGGCTGAGCGGTTGCGGACGCTGTGCGGTGACGACTTCCTCAAGGTGACCCCGGGCATTCGCCCAGCCAGCGCGGCGGCCGGCGATCAGCGCCGGGTGATGACGCCAGCGGCGGCGATGACGGCCGGCAGTACGCATCTGGTGGTGGGGCGGCCGGTGACCCAGGCCGAGGAGCCGATGCAGGCCCTGGCGGCCATCGAGGCGGAGCTGGCGGGAAGCTGACGGCGACTATTCGCCGCGCAGGCCGGTGATCGGCCGGGTGGTGCCCCAGCTGCGACAGCTGGGGCACTGCCAGTGCAGCTGGCGGCCATCGAAGCCGCAGCGCTGGCAGCGGTAGTGGGGGCTGGCGTCTAGCAGCGACTGGGTATGCTGCTTGAGCAGCGTCATCGGTTGGCTTTCGGCGAGCCCGGGCTGGTGGCGATAGAGGTCAACCAGGTAGTCGATGCCGCGCAGGTTGGGCGCCTGGCTGAGCTGCTGGCTGACGAAGTCTGCAGCGGCATGGTCGCCTTCGCGCTGCTGCAGGCACTCAGCGAGCATGATAATGGCGCTGGTCGAGCGAGTCGCCTCGACCAGCGCCTGCAGCGTCTGTTCGAGGCCATCGGGATCCTCGCGGCGCAGGTAAGCGTCGCGCAGCGGGGGTAGAACCAGGGCGGTAAAGTCGGGATCCTGCTCGGGGATGCGCCTGAGCAGCTTGATCTCGGCCTTGTAGTGGCCGGTGTCGTGCTCCATGCGTGCCAGCATCCAGGTGGCGCGCACGCAGCGTGGGTCGGTCTTCAGCGCCTGTTTCAGCCGTTTGCGGGCGCGTGACGGGCTCGCCGAGTCGAGTTCCTGCTGAGCGAGCTCGCACTGCCAGTGGGCGGCGGCGCGGCGCAAGTCGTCATCCTCGCGAATCAACGGCTGCGCTACCTCGAGTGCCGCCTGCCACTCCTTCTCACGCTCCAGCAGGTCGGCCAGCAGGCGCTTGGCGTGGCGCCGGGTGTCCTCGAGGTGGGCCTCGTGGATCAGGCCCTGCAGCAGTTTCTCGGCGCGGTCGAGCAGCCCCAGGTGGAAGAAGTCGCGGGCCAGTTCGAGCTGCACGCTGTCGCCCTGGTGGGCGGTCAGCGTGGGCCGTGCCAGCAGGTTCTGGTGGATCTTGACGGCGCGGTCGGCTTCGCCGCGGGAGCGGAACAGGTTGCCCAGGGCGATATGAGTTTCGATGGTGTCGCTGTTGACCTCCAGGGCGGCGACGAAGGTCTCGATGGCGCGATCGGGCTGCTCGTTGAGGAGGTAATTGAGGCCCACGAAATAGTCGCGGGTCAGCGACGGCTGCTGGGCAGAGTCGTCGGGAGTGCGTTGTCGGCGGCCCAGCCACCAGCCGATGGCGACCGCTGCCAACACGAGTGCCAGCAGCATCGGGTCGAGCATTTAGGGCAGTTCCTTGAGCTCCTGGACGCGCAGGCGGTCGAGTTCCTTGCGCTGCTGCTGATTGTGGCGCTGGGCGCGGGTCAGCAGGGTGCGCAGGCGCAGGTAGACGCCGCTCATCGCCAGCATGCCGAGCAGTACCCCGCATGTCAGGGCGCCGAGTAGCCAAACCGAGAGCGATACCGCCGGCAGCTCGATCCAGATCAGGTTGAGCGGCATGGGCTGCTGGTTGTTGACGGCAAACAGGATACCGACCAGCAGCACGGCCAGCAGGATTATTGCCAGGATCACGCCTTTGAGCCAACGCATGGTGATGGATTCCTTAAGTCGTTCAGTAAAGCCGGAGCGGGGCGTCAGTAACCGAGGGCACGGCTGGCATTGACCTGCTCACGAAGTTCCTTGCCGGGCTTGAAGTGTGGCACGAACTTGCCATCCAGTTCGACCGGATCGCCGGTCTTAGGATTGCGCCCGACGCGCGGCTCGCGGTAGTGCAGCGAGAAGCTTCCGAAGCCACGAATCTCCACGCGCCCACCATCGGCCAGCGCGTCGGTGATGTCGTCGAGGATCAGTCGCACCGCTGCTTCGACTTCCTTTATCGACAGCTCGGGCTGCCGCATTGCTATCTGCTCGATGAGTTCGGACTTGGTCATTGCTCGTCTCCAATGCGGTCTGCGCCATATCCGGCTTTGTTGTTTGTCTTCAGCATACTGCGCAAACCGTGATAAAACAACGCACTAGACTGCGACTATCCGCTATCTCACGCGACATGGCCGGGGGCTGTCGTGTGCCACTGCGGTGGCTCAGGTATACTGCATGCCCATTCATCGAGTGTTTCGAGGTTTCCCTTGAGCGAACAAGCGTCCGCCGACGACATCACCCGCAAGCGCCTGTATTGGCATTCCCGGCGCGGCATGTGGGAGCTCGATCTGCTGTTGATCCCGTTCCTTGAACATCGCTATGGCGATCTCGATGCCGCCGACCAGGCCGCCTACCAGGCGCTGATCACCGAGGAGGATCAGGATCTATTCATGTGGCTGATGCGCCGTGAATGGCCCGCCGAGCCGTCGCGGCGACGCATCGTGCAGATGATCGTCGACTATGCCGAAACCACCGGTAACGATCAGTACCGTACCCTCTAGGTTGGCGCTGGCCGTCCAGGCCGGCCTGGCATTGGCGGTGGGCGGATTACTGGCATGGGTCGCAGCGCCGTGGCTAGCCGCCACGGCGCTGCTGTGTCTGGCGGCAGTGATCGTTCAGTGGTGGCGAGGTCAACGCCCCTGGTCGCTGCGCTATGCCAGCGGCGAGGGCGGCTGGCAGGTGGCAGACCATGACAGTGGCTGGCGACCGGTAACCCTCGAGCTGGTCTATATCGGGCCGTGGCTGATCGGGCTGCGCCTCGACGGCCGCCCGGGGTGGCTGTGGCCCGACAGCGCCTCGCGCGAGGCACGCCGTGAGCTGCGGCGCTGCCTGGTCTCCGAGCAGGCTGGCGGCTCGGCTAGTCGCTGGAGAGATCGCTGAGCCGCAGTCGCGAGGCGAGCGCTTGCGGGGCCGGCGCGGGACAGTCACGGTTGAAGTGCAGGCCGCGGGATTCGCGACGCTGGCGTGCCGCCATCACGCTCAGGCGGGCGAGCTTCAGGGCGTGCTGGAGGCGCGCCAAGGCCACGCTGACGGGCTGCCGATCGGCATCGTGTCGCACTGAACGCTCGAGTTCGCCCAGCGCCTCGGCGGCACTGGTGAGACCGCTGTCGCTGCGCACGATGCCAACCTGATGGCTCATGATCTGGCGCAGGGTGGCGAAGCGCGTGGCGACCCACTCGGGGCTGCTCGCGGCGGTTGCCTGGTCTTGCCAGCGCTGGGTGTCCACGTCTTGCGCACTCACTGCGCCTTGGGCTGTCGCGGGGTCATCGAGCAGGCGTGCGGCGGCGGCACGGGCGAACACCAGGCACTCGAGCAGCGAGTTGCTGGCCATGCGGTTGGCTCCGTGCAGGCCGGTGCAGGCGCTCTCGCCGATGGCATACAGGTGTGGCACGCAGCTGGCACCATGCAGGTCGGTGGCGATGCCGCCGCAGCTGTAGTGGGCGGCCGGTACCACCGGGATCGGCGCCTGGGTGATGTCGATGCCACGCGACAGGCAGTGGGCGTGAATGGTGGGAAACTGGCGGCGAATATCCTCGGCCGCCAGGTGACTGATGTCGAGCCAGACGTGCTGCCCCGCTTGGCGCTGCATCTCGGCGTCGATGGCGCGGGCGACGATGTCCCGCGGTGCCAGCTCGCCGCGCGGGTCGAGCGCCGCCATGAAGCGCTCACCGGCAAGATTCTTCAAGATGCCACCCTCGCCGCGCAGCGCCTCGCTGATCAGGAAGGGGGCCCCCGCCGGGTCGTAGAGGCAGGTGGGATGAAACTGCTGGAACTCCAGGTTCATCAATTCGGCGCCCAGCTCGGCGGCCATCAGCATGCCCTCGCCGCAGGCCGGCTGCGGGCTGGTGGTGTGCTGATAGAGCCCGCTGGCACCGCCGCTGGCGAGCACCGTGTCCTGAGCCAGCAGCGTCAGCGGCTCACCGTCGGCGCTCAGGCAGTGGGCGCCACGGCAGCGGCCTCGGCTGTCGCTGGCCAGGCGTACGGCGGTAAGGTCGTCACGCAGGGTGATCGCCGGGTGGCGCCTGGCTTGGGCCAGTAGGGTGTCGATCAGCGCGCGGCCGGTGGCGTCATCGGCGTGGATCACGCGGCGCGCCCCGTGGCCGCCTTCGCGTGTCAGGTGGTAGGGGTAGAGTGCATCGGGGCTGGTGTCTGGCGTGAACGGCATGCCCAGGCCAAGCAGCCAGTCGATGGCGGCTGGGCCATGGGTGACGGTGAAACGCACCGCTGCGCTATCGCACAGGCCATCGCCGGCGGTCAGGGTGTCGCTGACATGGGCCTCGATATCGTCCTGGGGCGAAAGTACCGCAGCGATGCCGCCCTGGGCCCACTGACTGGCGCCTTGGTGGTCATTGCGCGGGCGCAGCAGGGTGACCCGACGCTGCTGTACCACGCTGAGTGCCAGCGTCAGGCCGGCCACGCCGCCGCCGATGATCAGTACGTCAGGCATGGGGCTTCCTCGTCAGGCGCGTGCCGGGCATCAGGCAGTGGCACTCATGGGTGTCGCTGCAGCATAAGGCGTTGGGCGAGTAACGCAAAGCAGGGGTTGGCTAGGCAATGGTGCCCGGAGCCGGGCTCGAACCGGCACGGTGTTGCCACCGAGAGATTTTAAGTCTCTTGCGTCTACCAATTTCGCCATCCGGGCAGGAGTTCGAGCGGGGGATCTTGCAAGCGAAGAGTATCGTACGGGAGAAAATGGAGGCTGGAGTCGGAATCGAACCGGCGTACACGGAGTTGCAGTCCGCTGCATAACCACTCTGCCATCCAGCCTCTATTGTCAGGAACAGCCAACACTCATTCCCGACGAATCATGGAGCAGGAAGCGAGATGCGATCGGACCGGCGCACC
The DNA here is from genome assembly GCF_031451695.1 of Franzmannia qiaohouensis. Classification (NCBI taxonomy): domain Bacteria; kingdom Pseudomonadati; phylum Pseudomonadota; class Gammaproteobacteria; order Oceanospirillales; family Halomonadaceae; genus Franzmannia; species Franzmannia qiaohouensis. The sequence goes on along the minus strand of NZ_JARWAM010000008.1, from coordinate 202,826 downwards.
GGCTCGCGACACTGCTCGCTTCTAGCTTGTCCCATGTCGAATCATGGAGCGGGAAACGAGATTCGAACTCGCGACCCCAACCTTGGCAAGGTTGTGCTCTACCACTGAGCTATTCCCGCCTGACTCGAGTGCGTATTCTACGCATAACCTGCTGCTTGTCAATCGTTTATTGCCGTTGGCAAGGCGGTTGGGGGCGCTTCACATGGCGCGGCTCAGGTGCGGCCAGGCGGCGCGCAGGTACTGAATCATCGACCACAACGTCAGCGTGGCGGCGACGAACAGGGTGACGACGCCCAGGTTGGCGATCAGCGAGCCGGGAGAGAAGCCCAGCAGCAGGAAGATCGATACCATCTGCAGGGTGGTCTTGAGCTTGCCGATCCACGATACCGCCACAGTGCCCCGCTTGCCCATCTCGGCCATCCACTCGCGCAGCGCCGAGATCACGATCTCGCGACCGATGATCACCAGTGCCGGTAGGGTCAGCCATACCACGTCATAGCGCTCGATCAGCAGCGCCAGCGCCACCGCCACCATCAGCTTGTCTGCCACCGGGTCGAGGAAGGCGCCGAACGGCGTGCTCTGGTCCCAGCGTCGCGCCAGATAGCCGTCGAGCCAGTCGGTGATTGCCGCTATGGCAAATAGCCCGGCGGCCAGCGGCATGCTCCAGCTGAACGGCAGGTAGAACACCACCACCAGCAGCGGAATGAAGGCGATGCGCGCTAGTGTCAGGATATTAGGGATATTCATCTGTGCGTCGCGGGTCCTGGGGGGGTGGACGGAAAGCCCTATCTTAGCGGTCTTGGCATGATTCATCCATGCGCCTCAGCCATGTAGCGCCTGATGAATCGCCTCGGCCAGGCTGGCGCTGATGCCGGGCACCTTTGAGAGATCCTGGCGACTGGCCTTGCGCACGCCCTGCAGGCCGCCGAAGTAGCGTAGTAGCTCGCGGCGACGCTTGGGACCGACGCCGGGAATATCCTGCAGCGTCGAGGTGCGCCGCGCCTTGTCGCGTCGCGTGCGATGGCCGGTGATGGCGAAGCGATGCGACTCGTCGCGGATGTGCTGGATCAGGTGCAGCGCCGGCGAGGCGCCGTCCAGCGCCAGGCTGCGCTCCACGGTTTCGATGAACAGCGTCTCGAGGCCGGCCTTGCGGGTGGTGCCCTTGGCGACGCCGAGCAGGCGAATGTCGGCGATGCCGAGCTCGGTGAATACCTCGCGGGCCATGTTCAGCTGGCCCTTGCCGCCATCCACCACCAGCACATCGGGACGCTTGCCTTCACCGTCCTGCAGCCGCTTGAAGCGTCGCGTCAGCGCCTGGCGCATGGCGGCATAGTCATCCCCGGCGGCCACGCCCTCGATATTGAAGCGCCGATAGTCCGACTTGACCGGGCCCTGGTGGTCGAACACCACGCAGGAGGCCACCGTGGCCTCGCCGTGGCTATGGCTGATGTCGAAGCACTCCAGCCGCTGTGGGGTGTCGGGCATGTCGAGGGCGTCGCGCAGCGCCGCGAAACGCTTGGCCAGCTGCTGCTGGTTGGCGAGCTGGCTGGCCAGCTGCTGCTCGGCATTGGTCTGCGCCAGCTGCAGCCACTGGGCGCGATGACCGCGCACCTGATGAGCCAGGCGCACGCGCTTGCCGGCGTGGGCGGTAAGCGCATCCTGCAGCAGGTCGCGGTCGGGGAGTGGGTGAGTGGTGATCACCTCGCTGGGTGCCTCACGGCTCTGGCCCAGGTAAAGCTGGCTGACGAATTCGCCCAGCAGGGCTTCGACGCCCAGGTCGAGGCCGTTGCTGGGGGCATAGTGGCTCGCACCGAGCATGCGGCCCTGACGCACGCTGATCACCGACACGCAGAGCGCGCCAGGGCGCTCTGCGAGAGCGATGATATCGGCATCGCCGCCCTCGGTGTCGACGAACTGGCGGGCCTGCAGCTGGCGCAGGTGCTGGACCTGGTCGCGCAGGCGTGCCGCCTCCTCGAAGGCCAGTGCCTGACTGGCACGCTCCATGGCGGCGGTCAGCTCGTCGGTGACCTGCTCGCTCTTGCCCTCCAGGCACATGACGGCGTGCTCGAGGTCGCGGCGGTAGTCTTGCTCACTGATGTAGTCGACGCAGGGCGCGCTGCAGCGCTGGATCTGGTACTGCAGGCAGGGCCGCGTGCGGTGGGCGAAGACGCTGTCTTCGCAGTTGCGGATACGAAAGATCTTCTGCATCAACGACAGGCTCTCGCGCACCGCGCCGCTGCTGGGGTAGGGGCCCAGGTAGCGGCCGTCGTCGCGCCGCGCCCGGGCGCGCTTGTACTCCAGCGCCGGATAGGGGTGGCGGTCGCTGACGAACACGAAGGGGTAGGACTTGTCGTCGCGCAGCAGGATGTTATACGGCGGACGCAGCTCCTTGATCAGGGTCTGCTCGAGCAGCAGCGCCTCGGTCTCGGTGCGCGTAACGGTGACCTGTATATCGGCGATGCGGCCTACCAGCGCCTGGGTCTTGGCATTCAGGGTGCCGCGGAAATAGCTGGCCAGGCGCGCCTTGAGGCGTTTTGCCTTGCCGATATAGAGCGTATCGCCCTGAGCGTCGAGCATGCGATAGACGCCGGGGGCGGCGCTGACCGAGGCGAGGAAGTGCTTGGAATCGAAACTCATGGTGTATCACTGGCCGGAACTGCGGCCAGCATATCAGATTGGCGCTGCGCGCTCAGGCCTGCTCGCTGCTGCGATAGCCGTCGACCAGCCCGTGACGCAGGCCGAGGTGGGTCAGCTCGACGTCGGAATGCACGCCAAGCTTCTCGAAGATCCGGTAGCGATAGGTGTTGACCGTCTTGGGGCTCAGGTAGAGCCGGTCGGAGATCTCGCTGACCTTCTGGCAGTTGACGATCATCATCGCCACCTGCAGCTCGCGATGGGAGAGGTTGTCGAAGGGGTTGTCGCTGGACTCCATCTTGGTGAGTACCAGCCGCTGGGCGATCTCGGGGCTGATGTAGCGCTGCCCGTCGAAGACATTGCGGATCGCCAGCACCATGTCGTCGAGCTCGGCCCCCTTGCTGATGAAGCCGCTGGCGCCGGCATCGAGCAGGCGCTGGGCAAAGGTTTCCTCGAGGAAGGCGGTCAACACCAAGACGCGGATGTCGGCCATGCCCTTGGCGATCTTGCGGGTGGCCTCCAGGCCGCCGATCCCCGGCATGCGGATATCCATCAGGACGATATCGGGGCGAAGCTGACGGGCCATGCTGATGGCTTCTTCGCCATCGATGGCTTCGCCAACCACGGCAATGCCGTCTTCGCCGTCGAGTAACCGGGCTATGCTGGTACGCACCAGATGGTGGTCGTCTGCAACAAGGACCTTGATCAAGTCAGCTCCCGTATCTGTGCAAAAAGGGCGGCGGCGTGCGGGCGGATTGCCCGACGCTGCAAGCTTAGCTTTAATTAGTACGCCAATCCATAGCGTTATCGTTAACGGCGATGGTGCTATCGTAACCCGCGATGGCAGGCCGCCTTCGGGCACTGCTTGACGCCACCAAACCCTTTGTATATCATACGCTTCGTCTTGTGAGAGACGATCTTGCAAGACCCAATGGCAAAATCGTTATTGCCATTCGTGGGGCCTTAGCTCAGCTGGGAGAGCGCAACACTGGCAGTGTTGAGGTCAGCGGTTCGATCCCGCTAGGCTCCACCAAAAAGATACAGGAATCAGCCGCCTGTCGCATCGCGACAGGCGGCTTTTTCGTGTGTCCGTGAATACGCCGCCGCCGTCCGCGGCTGTTGCCGCGCGAGCAGCCCCTGCCGGCAGCAGGGGCTGCGTTCAAGACTCGATCCGGCCCAGCAGCAGGAACTCGAGCAGCGCCTTCTGGGCGTGCAGGCGGTTACCGGCTTCCTGCCAGACCACCGCGCGAGGGTCGTCCAGCAGTGTGGTGCTGATCTCTTCGCCGCGGTGAGCCGGCAGGCAGTGCAGGAACAGCACGTCCTTGGCGGCGCGATCGAGCATCGCTTCGGTGACCTGAAAACCGCTGAAGTCGGCCGCGCGCTTGGCCTGCTCTTCCTCCTGGCCCATCGAGGCCCAGACATCGGTGGTGACCAGGTCGGCGTCCTCGACCGCCTGCTGCGGATCGTGAAGGATGCTGACTCGCTCGCCAGCGGCGGCCAGGATGTCCTGGCGCGGTTCGTAGCCCTCGGGGCAGCACACCCGCAGCTGGAAGTCGAACTGGCGGGCGGCATTGATCCAGGAGTGGCACATATTATTGCCGTCGCCGATCCATACCGCGGTCTTGCCGCGGATGTGGCCGCGCAGCTCGGTCCATGTCATCACGTCGGCGAGCAGCTGGCAGGGGTGGTAGTCGTCGGTGAGGGCGTTGATCACCGGGACGCTGCTGGCGGCGGCGAAGGCTTCCAGCCCCTGGTGGGAGAAGGTGCGGATCATCACCGCATCGACCATCTCCGAGAGCACGCGGGCGGTATCCTCGATCGGCTCGCCGCGACCCAGCTGGGTGTCCCGGGAGGAGAGAAACAGCGCATGGCCGCCGAACTGAGCCATGGCGGTCTCGAAGGAGACGCGGGTGCGCGTCGAGGACTTCTCGAAGATCATCGCCAGGGTGCGGTTCGAGAACGGCGTATAGGTTGGACCCTGTGTCTTGAGGCCGTTCTTGATGCTAATCGCGCGCCGAATCAGGTAGCTGAGTTCGTCGCTCGAGAGGTCCAGCAGGGTCAGGAAATGGCGAGTCGCCATGATGTCGCTCCGCGAGAAAAAACAGTCATCCTAGCCATCCCCCCGCTGCAGCGCAATGTGCCCGCCGATGTGGGCAATGGCAGGGGTGTTTTCGATGCGCGCTGATCAGTAGAATGGAGACAACGCCAAGTCAATCGAACCGAACAGGAGTGCCCATGAGCACCACCGCAGAGAACATCCAGCAGCAGATCAGTGAAAACCCGATTCTCATCTACATGAAGGGCACCCCGCAGCTGCCGCAGTGCGGCTTCTCGGCCCAGACCGTGCAAGCGCTGATGGCCTGTGGCGAGCGCTTCGCCTTCGTCAATGTGCTCGACAACCCCGATATCCGCGCCGAGCTGCCCAAGATTGCCAACTGGCCGACCTTTCCGCAGCTGTGGGTCAACGGCGAGCTGGTCGGTGGCTGCGACATCGTGGTCGAGATGTACCAGAACGGCGAGCTCGAGCCGCTGGTCAAGGAGGCTGCCGCCAAGCAGCAGGACGACGCGTAACAACAGCTGCAAGCGCCCGGCACCCAGCGGCTGGGTAGTGGATACGACGGTCTAGCATGACGGTCTAGGACGTACGCAGCATGGCCCCACGGGAATCAATTCCCGTGGGGCTTTTGTTTGGGATCTGGACAGTGGGAGACAACACCCTGCGGCGCTAGTCCTCCTCCATTCCCTGTTCGCGCTGGGCGAGATGCCAGCCGCCGAGGTCCTTGTAGCGATTGACCATGGCGCAGAACAGCTCGGCGGTGCGTTCGGTGTCGTAGCGCGCCGAGTGGGCCGAGGAGTTGTCGAATTCGATTCCGGCGGCACGGCAGGCGCGGGCCAGCACCGTCTGCCCGTAGACCAGGCCCGCCAGCGAGGCGGTGTCGAAGCTCGAGAACGGATGGAAGGGGTTGCGCTTGATGCCGCAGCGCGCCACCGCGGCGTTGAGGAAGCTGTGGTCGAAGGCGGCATTGTGGCCAACCAGCACCGCACGGGTGCAGCCATTGGCCTTTATCGCCTTGCGTATCGGACGGAATATCTCGCCCAGGGCTTCCGCCTCGCTCAAGGCGACTTTCTGGCGCAGCGGGTCGTCGAGCTTGATGCCGGTGAAGTCCAGCGCCGACTGTTCGACGTTGGCGCCCTGGAAGGGGCTGATGTGAAAGGCGTAGGTGGCATCGGGGGCGAGAACGCCATCCGCGTTCATGGCCAGCGTCACCGCGGCGATTTCGAGGATCGCATCGCCTTGGGCATTGAAGCCGCCCGTTTCAAGATCCACGACGACCGGCAGGAAACTGCGAAAACGCTTAGCCATCAGATCGCAGGCGATTGTCTCGCTCATGTACCTCTCCCTACCCGTTTAACGAATTCCCTGGCGGTCACCCGCTTCTGAATGCGCGAGAGTTTAACAGTTTTGCCAGGCCTTTGCCGCGGCACGGCGGTATTCGTGGGCGCCCATCGGCGCTATAATCGTGCGGTTTCGACGTTCACTTAAAGGAGCCCAGAATGTCCGATGTCAAGAAGGTCGTCCTCGCCTACTCCGGCGGCCTGGATACATCCGTCATCGTCAAGTGGTTGCAGGAAACCTACGACTGCGAAGTCGTGACCTTCACGGCCGACATCGGTCAGGGCGAGGAAGTCGAGCCGGCCCGCGCCAAGGCTCAAGCGCTGGGCGTCAAGGAGATCTACATCGAGGACCTGCGCGAGGAGTTCGTGCGCGACTACGTCTATCCGATGTTCCGTGCCAACACCATCTACGAGGGCGAGTACCTGCTCGGCACCTCCATCGCACGGCCGCTGATCGCCCGCCGCCTGATCGAGATCGCCAACCAGACTGGCGCTGACGCCATCTCTCATGGCGCCACCGGCAAGGGCAACGATCAGGTGCGCTTCGAACTCGGTGCCTATGCGCTCAAGCCCGGCGTCAAGGTGATCGCACCGTGGCGCGAGTGGGACCTCAACTCCCGCGAGAAGCTGATGGCCTACTGCGAGCAGCACCAGATTCCGGTGGATTTCTCCACCAAGAAGAAGAAATCTCCCTACTCCATGGATGCCAACCTGCTGCACATCTCCTACGAGGGCGGCAACCTGGAGGATCCCTGGGCCGAGGCCGAGGAGGACATGTGGCGCTGGAGCGTATCTCCCGAGGCGGCACCGGAGCAGCCCACCTACGTCGAGCTGACCTATGAAAAGGGCGACATCGTGGCCATCGATGGCCAGGCGATGAAGCCCCACGAGGTGCTCGAGAAGCTCAACAAGCTGGGCGGCGACAACGGCATCGGCCGTCTCGACATCGTCGAGAACCGCTACGTGGGCATGAAGTCGCGCGGCTGCTACGAGACCCCCGGCGGCACCATCATGCTGCGCGCCCACCGCGCCATCGAGTCGCTGACCCTCGACCGCGAGGAGGCCCACCTCAAGGACGAGCTGATGCCCAAGTACGCCGAGGTGATCTACAACGGCTACTGGTGGAGCCCCGAGCGTCGCATGCTGCAGGCGGCCATCGACGAGACCCAGAAGAGCGTCAGCGGCGTGGTGCGCATGAAGCTCTACAAGGGCAGCGCCACCGTGGTCGGCCGCAAGTCCGAGCAGTCGCTGTTCGACGAGTCCATCGCCACCTTCGAGGATGATGCCGGGGCCTACGACCAGAAAGACGCCGAAGGCTTCATCAAGCTCAACGCCCTGCGTCTGCGCATCGCTGCCGGCAAGGGCCGCAAGCAGGACTGATCGCCAGGCCAGCGAGGAGGCACAGATGCTCAAGAAACTGTTTTCCGGCCTGCTCGGCGGCGCTGGCGACAAGCCCGCCGCCGAGGCCGAGCCGGTAGAGTACAAGGGCTACCTGATCGTTCCCGATCCCCAGGATCGCGACGGCCAGTACCGCGTCAGCGGCTGGATCCGCAAGCCGGTTGCCGAGGGCGAGACCCTCGAGCACCGCTTCGAGCGCTCCGACGTGGTCTCCGGCCGTGAGGCCTGCGAGTCGCTGATGATCAGCAAGGCGCAGCGCTTCATCGACGACCTTGGGGACGCCATCTTCGACAGGTAGTCGTCCTGGCTGTTACTGCACTGTCGCGCGGCGCCCTTCGGGGCGCCGCGTGCGGTTGTGGTGTGCCTATGCGCCCTTTGGCTTAACGCGCCGCGGTGGGGTGGGGCGCTACACTGGGGGCACCACCAAGGAGCCTGCCATGCGCCTGCTGCATCGTGCCTCGCCCTGGCGTGCGCTGTTCGCCGGCGACGCGCCCCCCGATCCCCGCGATTGGCCACCGCTGCTGGCCCCGCTGGCCGATGCCGTGGCCGCACTGGGACCGACGCCACGCCTTGCCGAGGCCAAGGCGTGGCAGCCGCAGCTGGTCGAGGCACTGAGGCGTCTCGACCTGCCGGCCTGGCGCATCGCCCAGTTGCTCAGCGACCATAACGACTGGCTCTACCGACAGGCCGTCGAACAAGGCCTGAGTGCCATGCGTGTCTCCGGTTGGGGCGAGCCGCCCGCGCGTTTCTGCGTGCTGACGCTGGGCTCCGGTGCCCGCCACGAGAGCCTGCTGGGGCCCGACCAGGACAACGCGATGATCGTCGAGGACTACCCCGACAGCGCACATACCGAGATCGACGGCTACTTCCAGGCGCTCGGCGAGCGCATGACCGACGCGCTGGATGAGGCCGGTATCCCGCTGTGCAACGGCCACGTCATGGCGCGCTGGCCGATGTGGCGCAAGCGACTGGGCGAGTGGGGGCGTCAGTTGGAGATCTGGACTGCCGAGCGCCGAGTCAAACGCGTTCAGCAGGCCAATATTCTGCTCGATTTTCATGCCGTCTACGGTGATCCGGCGCTGGCCGAGTCGCTGCGCGACCTGGTGGTGGCACTGGTGCCGCGGGCGGCGCTGTTCCTCGACGAGATGGCCAGCCTGCTGGATGAAACCCCGGTGGCGCTAGACCGCCTCGGGCGTCTGGCCGGTGACGATGACGGCGCGCCCCACGAGCGCGCCATCAACCTCAAGCGCCAGGGGCTGCTGCCGCTGACCGGCAGCGTGCGCCTGCTGGCACTGCGCCAGGGGTGTCGGGCGCCTGACACCCGTGGCCGGCTCAGCGAGCTGGTGATGGCAGGCGCGCTGGACGCGCTACGTGCGTCCACCCTGGGCGATGCCCTGGGGCGTCTGCAGGCGCTGGTGCTGGATGCCCAGTTGACCAGCCTGGCCGCCGGCCGTGCCGCCGATGGCTGGATCGATACGGCGCGGCTCGACGACGCCCAGCGCCTGCTGCTGCGTCACGATCTGCAGCAGGTTCGGCGTTTGATCAAGACGGCGAAGAGCATGGGCAACAATAGGTGACGCCGCCTCACTGCGCTGTAGATAACGTCGTCAACAGCTCGAGTGCATCTTGATGTGCCTGCTGGTAGAGGTCGAAGAGTCGCGGATCTTCGTTCCCCGACAACCACTGCCGCATGGCGAAGCACTTCTCGGTGACTTCGATGCGCTGCAGCACCTCGCCGTAGGCGCCTTCGCGGCGGAGCGTGGCTGACATGGTGGATGAATCGAGTCCAAGGCTGGTCAAGAACTCTTCACCGGGAATGCCAAGCAGCAGCTCGGCGGAGGAGAGCAGGCCGATGAAGTAAGCGTGATGGCCGTTCAAGCCCTCCTGCTTGGCCAACAGCTCGCAGCCTTTGGCACGGGTCAGCGCCAGTTCGGCATGCGCTGAACTGGCGTTGCTCAGCAGGCCAAACAGGGCCGCCCAGCTGGAGAGCTGCTGGAAGCCGATTCTGGCCACGACATCGCGTAGCGAGCTGATCGGGGCGTGCTGGTTGAAGTAGGCGCTGTTGGCGATGCGAGTCAACTTGATGGCCAGCTCGGGGTCGGCCTGTATCAGCGCGATGACGGCATCGATGCTTGGCTCGTGTTGGCAGAGGGCCTGGAGCAGCTGCGTGGCGTACAGGGTGGCGGCGGGCAGTTTCTTGCCATAGACCGGAACCGGCCGCGCGTAATAGTAGCCTTGGAAGAGGTCGAAGCCCATTTGCCGGTAGGTATCGCGTTCCTCGCGGGTCTCCACGCGTTCGGCGATCCACGTAAGGTCCAGGTGCGACAGCCGTTGTTTGTGCTGTGCCACTTGCGACGCCTCGAGCGAGGAAATGTCGACCTTGAGGTAGGATGACAGCGCAAGTAGCGGAGTCCACTCGGGGGTAAAGTTGAAATCGTCGAGGGCGAAACGGTAGCCCTGCGCATGCAGGCGTCGAACCGCGTCGATCAACGCCTGGTCAGGCGTGACGCGCTCGACGAGCTCGATCACCACCTGGTCGGGAGATACGGGCAGGAAGTGCGGTGACAGCAAGAGTGCAGCAGAGACGTTGATGAAGGTGGGTACCTTGGAAAAACTGACTCGCTGCATGATGGCGGTATTGAGGTGGTAGACGACTTCGGCCGTGGCGACCTCATCGCCGACGTCAAGTGCTCCTAGTCCGGAGTCGCTGCGATAGAGCAGTTCCACGCCGTAAATATCATCATGGATATCAAAGATCGGCTGTGAGGCCAGTAGCAGAGAGTTTGCACTCGTTGTTGGTTTGGTTGCTTTGGACATTCCGTTGACCTCGAGTTAGCACGCCGAACGTTATATCGACGTTTCCAGCGTCTTCTTTAACCGTGGGCAGGAAATAGCTTAGCTGTCGAGGGGCTGCTGGCGCTCTTCTGGGCGTGCCTCGGGGAGGTCCATTATCAGGCAGGCACCGCCGAGGGTGGGGGCGTCCTCGACCCACAGGCGACCGCCGAGGTGGGCGACGATGCCGCGGCTGATGGGCAGGCCCAGGCCGCTGCCGCGGGGGCGCCCGCGGGCCTTGCCGCTGTCGTGCTGCTGCTTGATCTGATGGAATTTCTCGAACACCCGCTCGCGCTCATCGGCGCTGATCCCCGGGCCGTTGTCTTCCACCGCCAGGCACCAGTGCTGCTTGTGGCGCCACAGGCGCAGGCGCACCCGCGCGGCGTGTTCGTCGGCAAACTTGCTGGCGTTGTCGAGCAGGTTGATGATCACCTGTTCGAGACGGTCCGGGTCGCCGATCACCCAGGCCTCATCGGCCTCGATGTCGACGCTAAGCGTGACGCCCCGCTCCTCCTGCACGCGCTGCACTGCGGCCACGCTCTGGCGTGCCAGGGCGGCGAGATCCAGCGGCTGGGGATTGAGGGTTAAACGCCCGCTCTCGAGGCGTGCCAGGTCGAGGATCTCTTCGATCAGCCGCGACAGTCGCTGGCTCTCGAGTACCATCACATCGAGGAAGTGAGCACGCTTGTCGTCTGGCAGCGCCTGGCCGTCGCGAAGGATTTCGGCGAAGGCGCGAATCGAGGTCAAGGGGGTGCGCAGCTCGTGGCTGACCATGGCGACGAACTCGTCCTTGAGGCGGTCGAGCTCGCGCAGCCGCTCGTTGGCGGCGCGCAGCTCCTCGCCGATGCGCGCCAGCTCGGCGGACTTCTGCTCCAGGCGTCGGTTGTATTCAAGGGTCTGGGAGGTGGTGTCGAGGATGCTCAGCACGGCTTCCAGATCGAGCGCCTCGCCGCGCACCACCGAGTTGATCAGCACCCGCGCCGAGGCACTGCCCAGCGCCCCGGTCAGGGCCTGCTCGGCGCTGGCGATTACCTCGGAGGGTACCGCTTGCTGGTCGTCATCCTGCTGGCCGGCGAACACCCGTGCCGCGGCCGCCGCCCCCAGGTAGCGCGCCAGCAGCGCTTCCAGCTCGCCGCGGGTGGTCTGGCCCTGCCACAGGCTGGCGTAGCTGAGTCCGGAGTTGAGGGCCTCGGTAAAGAGTGCTGCCTGGGTCTGCTCGAGACGGCTTTGACGCGTGAACAGCGATACCCCTACCAGCACGCCGACGTTGGCCAGCAGGCTCCACAGCAGCGAGTGGCTGTAGATATCGGCATTCTCGAGGCCGAACAGGGCATAGGGACGCAGCCAGGCGATGCCCAGCGGACCGGCCTCGACGAAACCGGGGGCGAGCCAGCCGGACTGGGCGAAGCCGGGCAGCAGCAGGGTATAGACCCACACCAGGAAGCCGGCGATCAGGCCGAAGGTGGCGCCGAGGCGGGTCGCGCCGCGCCAGTAGAGGCCGAGCAGCAGCGCCGGCGCGAACTGGCAGGCGGCGGCGAACGACACCAGGCCGATGGTGACCAGGCTATAGGAGTCACCGACCAGCGCGTGGTAGAGGTAGCCGAGCAGCAGGATCAGCACGATGGCGACCCGGCGAATGCCCAGCAGCCAGCCGGTGAGCTCGACCTGCGAGCCGAGGTGCAGGCGCGAGGAGCGCAGCAGCAGCGGCATCACCAGGTGGTTGCTGACCATGGTCGACAGGGCGATGGTCTCGACGATGACCATGCCGGTGGCCGCCGACAGCCCGCCGATGAAGACCAGCAGCGGCAACCCCTCGAGGCCCGCCGAGAGCGGCAGGGTGAGCACGAAGCTGTCGGGGTCGCTGGCGCCGTTGCCGAGCAGCATGCCCGCCATGGCGATGGGGATCACGAACAGGTTGATGGCCAGCAGGTAGAGCGGGAATAGCCAGCTGGCGCGTTTTAGGTGGCGCTCGTCGACGTTTTCCACCACCAGCACCTGGAACTGACGGGGCAGGGTCAGGAACGCCAGGAACGCCAGCACCAGGGTGCCGACCCAGCCCAAGGCGCCGCCGGGCACGGCGTCGAGGCTCAGTGCATCGACCAGCGCCGGGTGTTCGGCGGTACGCGCGAACAGGTCGGCGGGGCCGTGGAATAGCACGAAGACCGTGAAGATACCCACCGCCAGGAAGGCCACCAGCTTGACCAGCGACTCGAAGGCAATTGCCGCGACCATGCCCTCGTGGCGCTCGCTGGCGTCGAGGTGGCGGGTGCCAAAGAGGATGATGAACACCGCCAGCACCAGTGCCACCCAGAACGACTTGTCGATCCAGAAGCTCTCTTCGGCCAGGCGCAGCTCGGGGGGGGCCGGGTAGTTGACCAGCACGGCGTGGCTCAGGGTGATGGCTTTGAGCTGCAGCGCGATATAGGGGGTGATGCCGATCAGCGCGATCAGCGTGACCAGTGCGCCGAGGCTGCCGCTCTTGCCGTAGCGGGCACTGATGAAGTCGGCAATGGAGGTGATGCGCTGGGCGCGGGCGATGCGCACCATCTTGCGGATCAGGAACGGCGCGGCGAGCATCGCCAGCGTGGGGCCCAGGTAGATCAGCAGGAAGCTGGGGCCGTGCTCGGCGGCGCGGCCGACGCTGCCGTAGAAGGTCCAGGCGGTACAGTAGACGGCGATCGACAGCGCATAGATGGTCGGCGAGCCGATCAGCGAGCGGCCCTGCTCGGCGCGGCGATCGCCCCAGGCGGCGATCACGAACAGCAGCGCCAGGTAGCCGAAGGCCACCGTCAATACCAGTGGCTCGGCCCTCATTGCGACCCTCGCGGCGGCTCAGCGGACGGTGCATCGGATTGGCGCTGCTGTGTGGCGTCGTCGCTGCGCCCGCCTGGTTCGTGGCGATGCTCGAGCAGCCAGGCGGACAGCGCGATGACCAGCGCCCAGGCAATGAACAGGTAGAGCGGCAGCCACGACAGGCCGTTGGCGGCGGGGCGGTCGGCGACCAGGATCAGCGGCGGGCTGAACAGCACCAGCGCGACGCCGATCAGGGCGACCAGCCGTTCACCGAGGCGTGGCGTCTTCATGCGCTGGCGTCCTCGCGATCGAAGGCACCGGCCTGCAGGGTCAGCGCTTCCTGCAGGGTGATCACGCCGCGCGCCTCCAGGCGTGGCAGCAGTGCCAGCCATAGCTCGGCGGTGAGGCGGGCATCGCCCAGCGCGGTATGCCGGGCGCCCTCAGGCACGCTGAGGTCGAAGCGGCTGGCCAGGCTGTCGAGGTCGTGGCCGTCGAGGCTTGGGTCGAGTGCCCGCGACAGCAGCAGGGTGTCGAGCACCGGCAGCTGGAAGTCGACGCCGGCGCCGGGGGGCTGGATCGCCAGCAGGTCGAAGGCGGCGTTGTGGGCCAGCAGTACCGCTTCGCCGACATAGCGGCGAAAGCGTGGCAGCACCACATGCAGCGGCGGGGCGCCGGCTACGTCGGCATCGCGCAGGCCATGGATCACGGTGCTGGCCGGCGGAATCGGGCGGCCGGGGTCGACGCGCGCATCGAAGGTGTCGTCGGCGAGCAGGCGGGCGTTGACCACCCGGCAGGCGCCGAGGCTGATCACCGTATCGCCACGACGCAGCTCGAGCCCGGTGGTCTCGGTATCGAAGGCGACGATCTCCAGCGCGCGCAGCGAGCAGGCCGCCAGTTCGGCATCCGGCGGCGGCAGGTCGGCGATGCCGAAGTCGTGGAACTCCGGGCGCGGCGCCTTGTGGGCGGCGGGGGCGCCAACCCGCTCTACCGCAGGCAGCGGCAGGCGCAGTCGGGCGTGCTCACCGTCGGCGTCGGCCAGGCTCCAGGCGTCGCTGCCGTGCTGCTGGAGCAACTCGCCGATGCTCGGCGCCAGTGGCAGGCTCTCCAGGCGCTGGTCGTGCCACTCGGCCAGGGTGCGCTGGGGCAGCGGCGCACCGCGCCAGATCAGATCGAGATAGACGCGACGATTGCCCAGGCAGAGTTCGCCTTCCAGGGCATGGCCGCCGCTGGTCTTGTGGAGCCGTTCGAGCAGCGCCTCGAGCAGCGCCAGCAGCGCCGGGGCGTCACCCTTGAACCAGGCTGGCATACCGATCGGCGTGACCCGCGGCAGTTCGGGCAGATGATCGAGGCGCTCGTTGAGCGACTGCCATAGGTCGTTGGACCACAGCGGCACCAGCCGCTCGCCCTGCTGCTGCAGGTCGTCGATGCGCTGGCCCAGGCGTTCTATCTCGGCGGTCAGCGCACGACTCTCTTCGTCGATGACGGCGCTGATGCGGGTACGTAGATCGCCGGCCTCGGCGTGCTGAGCATCCAGTCGAGTCAGGGTCTCGGCGGCGCTGGCCAGCCCCGCGCCGTGACGGCGCAGCGCCGGTAGCAGCTCACCGAGGGCGGCACGGGTGTGACTTTCATCGGTGAGGCTGACGGTGGTGTCGGTCAGCGTGATCAGGGTCTCGCCCTGGCTCTGGGGTACGCGCTTGAGCAGGCAGCGCAGCCAGCGCTCGTCGCTGGGCACCAGCAGCTCGCGGGGCGCGCCGTCGTCGGGCAACCGTGCCAGGGCGTCCTGCAGGCTGGCCACGCCGATCAACCCCTCGAGGCGCTTGCCCAGGCCCAGCCCGGGGTGGCCGTCGAACAGCGTCTCGGCGGCGTGATTGAACAGCAGCAGGCGGCGGTGCTGATCGCACAGCAGCAGCGGTGTCTCCAGCACCTGCAGCAGCGACTCCAGTTCGAGGCGAATGCGTGCCGCACTGCGCGCACCGTCGGTGTGGGCGGTGGCCAGCAACTGGCGGTCCTGGCGCCAGCCGTCGCGCAGCCTCGCCAGGTCGGGCCCCAGCCCCTTGAGCCAGCCTTCGGGAGGGTAGTCGTCGCGGGCATCGGGATTGGCCGCCAGGCGTGCCATCTGCACCTGCAGGTGGCGCAGCGGAGTGAACAGGCGCCGCTCTAGCACGAGCCCCAGCAGCAGGATCAGTACGCCGCCGCCCAGGCTACCGATCCACAGCGCCACGCGCTGTACCCCGCTGGGAGCCAGCTCGGCATCCAGCCACAGCGCCAGCAGGGCGCCGCTGAAGAAGGCCAACCCGCTGACCAGTAGCCAGATACCCACCAGGCGCTGGCGACGGGGCAGGTGGCCGCGGGCAGGGCGCGGCGCCATCAGCGCGTCTCGCCGAGCAGGCCCTGTACCTTGTCGACCAGTGCCTGGGTGGAGAACGGCTTGGTGATGTAGTCGTCGGCGCCCAGCGCCAGGCCCTTCTCGCGCTCTACTTCACGCCCGTGGGCGGTCAGCATGATGATCGGCAGCTTGGCGTGGGCGGGGTCGGCGCGTAGCTGCTCGAGCACATCGAAGCCGCTGATGCCGGGCAGGCTGATATCCAGCAGAATCAGATCGGGGGCGCCGTCGACAACGCTTTGCAGGGCGCTTTCGCCATCTTCGGCGGTGACCACGTCGAAGCCCGCCTGCTGCATCAGAAATTCCAGTGACAGGACGATGTTGGGTTCATCGTCGACCACCAGTACCTTGGCCATGGCGGCTCTCCCTTCTGCAATGGCGTGTCTGTTGCCTGCAGTCTAGTGCGGCGACGACGCCTGGCGAAAGACGACCTTGGCAGGAGGCGGCAGGGTGGCTGTCGGGTCTGGTGCGCGGGGCGGCCCGGCCTGGTGGCCGGGCCGTCGGGTTGTTACGGCGTCCCTGAGCGGATTCGGTCCAGAATGATCGATGCAATATCCCTGCGCGCCTGAGGGTCCTGCTCCACCAGTTCCAGCAGGGCGTCGCGCGGGATGGCCAGGGTCTCTACCGGGCCGTCCGCCGTTACCCGTACCGTTGCCGTTCGCGCTCTGGCTTCGAGAATGCCGATTTCGCCAAAATGGTCGCCTGCCTCGAGTGTCGCTACCTGCTGCGTGCCGTTCGCATCCTCGATCAGCACGGCAACCGTCCCGGTGAGCAGGATGTAAAACCAGTCGGCATCATCGCCCTGGCGAATGATGGTGTCGTCGGCCTCGAAGCGTTTCAGCGAGCCGGTTCCAGCCAGCGTTCTCAGCCGCTCTGAGGTGAGCGCAGGCAGGGCTTTGTGCACACGGGTGGTCAGGTAGCGCTGGCGCAGCGCCGCGGCGATTTCGCCGGGCACCAGATCATCCTTGAGCACGATGGCCAGGAAGTCTTCGCGGGTCATCTCCAGCACCAGCGTGCGGGTAGTCGACAGGCAGTTGGCGGTTCTGCGACCCTCCCCGAGCAGGCCGATTTCGCCAAAGTAGCTGCCGGGCTCGAGGCTGGCCAGATGTTCATCCGACCCCGACGTCACCTCGACGCTGCCTTCAATCAGAACATGGAATGTCTCGGCCCGTTCGCCCTTGCGCAGGATGTACTCGCCGGGCTCATGGCGGCGGGCGGTCACATGGTCCAGCCGCTCGCGCATGGCGGGTTTTGCCAGGCGGCCACTTTCGAACAGCTCATCGAGTGCGTTGACGGCGAGTTGCGTGTGGTCCGTCTTTCCCGCCGCATGCTCGCTGCGCTCGTCAATGAAACGGATACGGAACTTGCGATCCGGTGCCGGCAGCGGAGCGAGGACGGTGCGCAGCGGATCATTGGCCGGTACGCGCTCGAAGGTGCGTCGGTGAATGATCCGGCTGATCGAAACCAAGGTACAGGTCTCTACCAGCCCCCCTGCTGGGCAGACGCGCTTGCCATATCCGTAAGGCGCGTATGCACGGCGCTGTTTGTGTTCATTGCGTGGCGCGCGGCAGCGGTCTGGATCGAAGCGGTGAGGCTGCGGATAAAAGTCGGCACTGAAGTGGTTAGGGACCCCGCTATAGACGCAGAATTGCCCCTTGGGAACCGTGTGGCCGTTGAACTCGAAGGGTTCATCGACCATGAATGGCATACCAAGCGACACCGGATGTAGTCGCATCGACTCCTTGAGCGCCGCATTCAGCGTACTCATGCCGCGCAGGTCGAGGCTGTCGGGCAGCCCGTTGGCATAGGCGCCGTCGACCTCTTCGCGCACGCGCTCGTAGTGTTCGGGGTTCGATAGCAGGTCGTGCAGAAGGAAGGCGACCGTGCGATTCATATACACCACGGTACCGATAATGCCGTACTGCAGCGTTGCCACCAGATCCTTGCGCGGCAGCGGGTTGCCGTCATCGTCTGTGGCGCTGACCAGGGCATCCAGGATCGTATACGGCATGCCATGGTCTGCCGGGCGATTCTCGTAACGCGTGAGTACCTCATCCGCCATCTTCATGACGTCGCGCCGCAGCTTTTTGTAGGCCGGCAAGTGGACGCTGAACTCCGGCACCTTCTTGACGCCTATGTTCATTACCCACACCGCGTAGCGGTTGGCGGTGTCGAAGTAGGCGTCCAGGCTCTCACCACACAGTAACCGGCTGTATTGATCGAAGCTTATGCGCGTGCACAGATCCATCACCGACACGGTGCTGCCCGGTGGGTGGCGATCCAGGCCCTCGTCCACGCAGCCGACGAGGTCGGGAATAAACTCTGCGGCCAACTGGCGGGAAAACGCCAGGCGCGCCTGATTGCGCAGATTCTGGTAGGTGCCGACGGGCTGCGTCAGCAGCACGACACCCCCTATCTGTTTGTCCACCGGACCAAAAAACGCCTCCCGGCTCATGCCCTGTTCGCGGAATTCCAGCAGGTGGTTCAGCGATTCCGGGCCGGCCATGATGGTGTAATTGCGAAACAGGTAGTTGACCTGAAACACCGGGCCGAGCTTCTCGTAGGCCTCACTGAAAAACCGATTGGCGTCTTTGGTCAGCAATTCGATCGTGTTGCCGAGCAAGGGTAAGCCAGGCAGGCTGGGTGGCGGCGTGGACTCGGTGGACTTCGAATCAGTCATCAAGCGGATTCCTGTTATTGGGTGCTTGTCCGGCGATATGCCGCATGCTGGTGGTGCTGCGCCAGAATCAGAAAAGCGCCGGGCGCATCTTCATGCATTTCCGTCATGGCCCGCCTGCAGGCGGCCGACTTCTTGTTCCTGAACGCTGGGCAGACGGTAGCGGCTCAGCCGAAAGACCCCTCGCAGCAGCGTATCGTTGACGACCGTGAGATTATTCGTGGCCACGATCATGCGCAGGCGTCGCCGCGAGATCTTGACCTGCTCGCTGGCAGTGAAGCCTGGATTGTCGGCAATGTTGCGCAGCGTCGAGAGCGCCATGCCGATCGACCAGCTGCAGAAGCGGCGAATGCCGACCTCAGAGGCCGGAATACGCAGCGTATACTCTTGCGCCTGGCGCAGATGATGATGCGCTATGGCGACCAGAAAACGGATCCCGTCGCGATAGCCGGGATGATTCTGCCAATCATGTGTGCGCATCAGGTCAACGCCACGCGCCGCGAAGACGTCGCGCGGGAGCCAGCAGATACTGCGCTGGCGATCATCCCAGACGTCTTTCAGAATGTTGGTCAACTGCAGTCCCTGGCCGAATGCCAGCGACAGGCGCCGAAGTTCATCGCGCTGGGCGTGGATTGTCGGATTGATCTCGGCGAACAGCCGAGTCAGCATTTCGCCGACGCAGCCAGCAGCCACGTAGCAGTAATCGCGCAGGCTGTCACTGTCTTCGAGCCCATACGGGTTCTTGAGGCGTTCAAAGTTCGCCATGCCGTGGCACATGGTGGTTAAGCAATCGCGCAAGGCCTGCTGCTGATCGACCGGCAATTCGCCGAAGGCAAGCAGTACGCCGGGTGTCTGGTCGATGAGCTCCCGTTCCAGGGGGGCTTGTACCAGTCCGGTAGCGAGCAGCGCCTCGGAGAACTGCCGGGCGGCGGCGGGATCGCTCAGCCCATCCAGCAGGCGCTGGTAATGAGCGTCTTTTTCGTCGGGCGCCATGGCGGTGCTATCTTCCACCGTGTCGGCAATACGGCACAGTAAATAGGCATTGGTGATCGCCGGGCGCAGCGAAACCGGCAACTGCGGAATGGTCAGCGCAAAGGTCCGTGAAACGCCGGGCAGCAGCCGGTTCTGTAGGGCGAGCGAGGCATGCCTCATAGCAGCGTCATCTCCGATGTCGGGAGCAGGTATATTTCCCGCTCAAGCCAGATCATGTTGAATGCCTCCGATCTCTCGGGATTGACGTGAAAAAAGGCTCTCAGCGATACACAAGGCAGATTTTTTTACCTACATGCAGCCGGGCTATTCTGTTCGATTGGCCGCATCTACAGGCGTTAACCAGTAATTCACGGAAGCAAGGCCGTTGGATTGAAAGCGTACCGGCCCGGTCAGCGCCCTGCAACGACCCCGTTCGCGTTAGGCCGGCTTTTTCATCACAGGGATGGCCACCACTTATATTCCTTTTTCGTCTATATGGCCCTGCATCTATAGCTTTATTGCAAGATGCCGAGCATAAGCGCAGGCGGGCTCATCGGCCATCGACAGGCTTTCCCAGGCGGTGATTAGAGCGGGATGGGCATTAACCCCCACTGGCAGGACGTACTCAGAGCCTCGAGGTCGAAGCTTCGATGCCAGGCTAGCGCTGACGCCATCAAAGGCGTCGTGTAGTGTAAAGGCACTCTCCATTTCTAGCGATGCAGTGGCATCAAGGCGTGAGCATGGCTTCTGAAACAGCTTCCAAGGCGCTTCCAGAAACGACCGGCGAATCTCCCGTGCAGATCATGCTGGCCAATCCGCGCGGATTTTGTGCCGGGGTCAACCGGGCTATCGATATTGTCAATCGCGCTTTGGATGTATTTGGCCCGCCGATTTACGTGCGTCATGAAGTCGTCCATAACCGTTTCGTGGTTGAATCGCTACGCGAGCGTGGCGCGGTGTTCGTCGAAGAGCTGGATGAAGTGCCGGATGACGTCATTGTGATTTTTTCTGCCCATGGCGTGTCGCGTGCAGTGCAACAAGATGCCGAGAAGCGCGGGTTGAAAGTCTTCGACGCCACCTGCCCACTGGTGACCAAGGTTCACATGGAAGTGCTGCGCTATGCCAAGCGCGGCCAGGAGTGTGTGCTGATCGGTCACGCAGGACACCCCGAAGTGGAAGGCACCATGGGGCGCTACGACACCTCCCACGGTGGCAGCATCTATCTCGTCGAGGATGAACACGACGCCGCCAATCTGGAGGTCAATCATCCTGCACAACTGGCATTCGTGACCCAGACTACGCTATCGATGGATGACACCGCCAAGGTGATTGACGTCTTGCGGAGCAAATTCCCCGAGATCAGTGGCCCGCGAACGGATGATATTTGCTATGCCACCCAGAATCGCCAGGATGCGGTGCGTGAGTTGGCCGCCGAGAGCGATCTGGTGCTAGTGGTCGGCAGTGCCAATAGTTCCAACTCCAATCGCCTGCGTGAGCTCTCCGAGAGCATGGGCAAGCCGGCGTACTTGATCGACAGCGCCGAGCAGATCGATGCCAGCTGGCTGGATAACGTGCAGCGCGTGGGTGTCACTGCCGGTGCCAGCGCGCCCGAGGTGCTGGTGAAAGGCGTGATTGAACGACTCAAATCCCTCGGCGCCGCCGCACCGGAAGAGCTAGCAGGCTGCGAAGAAACCGTCACGTTCTCCATGCCCCATGAGCTACGCCAGCAGGTGATTGCTAGCAGCTGAGCGAGCTGAACTCCCTGCGTAGCTGCATATGTGTGATGGCGAAATAACATCAGCAAGGTTGCCGGCCGTAATAAGCGCTTTCTACATGCCCTGGCACTGGTGGTCGCGCACGCTGCGGCCCAACCAGTAGCGTAAGAAAAACCTTGAGGAATGTTCGGGCATGGCATCAAAGACTCCCATCCGTACCCACAAGCGCTATTGGCACTGGTTGCAGTACGCTGGCGGTCTGCTGATCGTGATGCTGTTGCTTGTCGAGAAAACGGGCCTGTTGCCCTTCCCGTTGTTGGAGCGCCTGGAGTGGCAGGCTTACGACATGAAGGTGCGCAGCACCTTGTCGGAACAGGCGGACGCCTCCCTGGCCATTATCGATATTGACGAACGCAGCCTTTACGAAGTGGGGCAATGGCCATGGCCGCGGGCTACGCTTGCGGATCTGGTAGACACGCTGTTCACCGAGTACGAGGCAGGGTTGCTTGGCATCGATGTGGTCTTTGCCGAACCTGAAACCTCGCTATGGCAACGGCACTGGGAGGAGCTCTCCCGCGATTACCCGGCGCTCGGTGAACTGCCACCGCCTGTCGATGGCGACGAGCAGTTGTCGAACGCCCTGGCGGCCCACCCCGTTGTACTTGGTTACTATTTCCAGGCGTCGCGCCAACCCGGCGATCCGCCCTCTGTCGGGCAGTTGCCTCGCCCGGCGCTCGTCGAAGCGTCCGACCCGCTACCGTTTCCTGCGCCCGAGCGCTACACCGCCAACCTGCCGATCCTGCAGCACAGCGCGATGAATGCGGGGTTTTTCGATAACCCGCGTGTGGACGCCGACGGCGTATTTCGTCGCGTGCCCATGCTGCAACGCTGGGAGGGGGAGCTTTACCCCAACCTGCCGCTGGCGATGCTGCTTACGCTGCTGGGCGAGCCGCCGATCACAGCGGTGCTGGGGGAGGGCGCTGGGGTGACGCAGCTGGAAGCCCTTGACGTCGGCGGGTTCGAGATCCCGGTGGATGGTCGTGGCGCCGCCCTGGTGCCCTGGTACGGGGCGCAAGGGCATTTTGACTATATCCCGGCAGTCGATGTGCTGGAGGGGCGCCTGGAGCCGGGGGCGCTGGCGGGAAAGACGCTGATACTGGGGGCCTCCGCCCCAGGATTGATGGATTTGCGCTCCACGCCGGTGGGGGGCGTCTACCCCGGGCCCGAGATCAACCTCAGCCTGCTGGCCGGCATGCTGCACCAGAGCATCCACGCCCAGCCGCCGTGGGTACTCGGGTTCGAGCTCGTGAGCCTGGCGGCCCTGGGCATGCTGATGGTGCTGCTCTATCCGCATCTCAATGCGCTACTGCTGGTCGCGATCAGTGGTGTACTGCTGGCGACGGCGCTAGGCGGTAACCTGTGGGCGTGGTACCAGGGACTTGCGTTGCCAATCGCCGGCTTGCTGGTGCTGCTGGTGGCCCAGATGATGTGGCACCTGGCGATGAACTTCCTGCGCGAAACCCGGCAGAAGCGCTGGGTGGCCGAGCGCTTCGGGCAGTACATTCCGCCACAGCTGGTGGAGGACATGGTCGATAGCGGCGAAAGCTTCGGGCTGGAAGGGGAGGAGCGTGAGCTCACCGTGCTGTTCTCGGATGTACGCGGCTTTACCGCCTTTTCTGAGGCCATTGCGCCTGCAGAGCTTACCGAGGTCATGAACCGGCTGTTGACGCCGCTGACCGGGGCGATCCATCAGCACCGCGGTACCATCGACAAGTACATGGGCGATGCCATCATGGCGTTCTGGGGTGCACCGCTGCACGACGCGCAACATGCCGAACACGCGCTCGAGGGCGCCTTTGCCATGCTCGACGCACTCGACGCCGTCAACCGCGACTTCATTGCCGAGGGCAAACCCGCACTGGCAATGGGGGTAGGGCTCAATACCGGCCCCATGAGCGTGGGCAACATGGGCTCCAGCTTTCGCATGGCGTATACGGTGATGGGCGATAACGTCAACCTTGGCTCGCGCCTGGAGGGGTTGACCAAGGCCTATGGCGTGAGCGTGATCGTCAGCGAGAATACCGCCGCGCAGTTGCCCCGCTGGTGTTTCCGACGCTTGGATAAGGTGCGGGTGAAAGGTCGCAGCGCGCCGCTGTGGATTCTCGAGCCGCTCGGCCGCCAAGAAGCGCTTGGCGAATCACGGCGCGAGTGGCACGCCGCGTACGAGCAGGCGCTGGATCTCTATCACGCGGCGGATTTTGCTGCCGCCGGGCGCGCCTTCCAGGCGCTATCCGACCCGCAAGACGCTCCCACCCAGATGTACCTGGAGCGCATCGCGCTGTTCAAGGCAGCGCCACCCCCGTCCGGCTGGGATGGGGTCTGGACGCACACGGAGAAGTAACATGGCCTGAGTCATTCAGGTTGAGGTCCGATTTCTTCGAACACGCCGGTACCGCTGTAGCTGCCGATATCGCCAAAGGCTTCAATCAGGCTCATGATGGCGGCGGCGTCTTCGCCGATATAGCGGCCTGTGAAACTCCCGCCGTCGAAGCAGTCGCCAGCCTCACAGCTCACATGCTCAAGCGGGATAGCAGTGAGATTGAAGGACTCTCCACCGCCGACCAGCATGCCGAAGTCATCCAGGAGAATCTCAATGTCGATGCCCATGCTGGACAGCTGAATAGCGCTATCGCTGAGAATAGGGATGATAACGCCACCCTCGTTGGGTACCAGCCCGGTGCCATCCACCCATCGAAATGTCACGGAAGCGAATTCATCAATCTCGAAGGGATACGCTTCGTTTATGGTTAAATCCGGTGAGGCGGCGATAAACACGACCGATTCCGGCAGCACATCGGTAGTGCCGTCCAAGGTCACTTCCTGCCCACTCTCCCAGTAGCCCCACACCACCTCACCCGTTTCAATTTCCCTGGAACCCTGCGCGAAAGGCGGCGTGTTGGACTCATATAGTGCGCCTATATAGTCAGTGCCGACCACGGTGGTCAGCGTGTTTTCAAAGACAACGGGCTCAAAGTCTAACCACGGCTCTGGTTCGGGCTCGGGCTCTGGTGCCGGCCCGGGGGTGGGCCCTGGCTCCGGAGCGGACGCTACGAAATCCTCGGCATCTCGCTCTGTCTCGATCAGCTGCTCACTGGTCTCGGATTCACTCAAGGTAGCCTGCAGCTCCGCCATATCCTCAGGCGTCAGCGCTAGTTCGTCGAAAAACGTGCTGCCCTGGGGCATGCTCTCCTCGAGTTGCTCGAAGATAGCGATGCCACCCGGTACCAGGCGCGGCGGTTCATCCAGCGCAGGGGAGAAATAGACCTGGCCGGGGCGCACCAGGGTTTCGCCAGCGGCGGTGGACATGACCAGCAGGCCGCTTTCCACATAGAGGTAACTGCCGGCTTCGACGTCGGGCAGGGAGGGTATTCCTTGCTCGGGAACATGCAGCATCTGGAAGCTGGTCCCGCGGATGCCCATGGTGGCAACCGGGGTGCTGTTAGTGACATTGTCAGGTGCGTCTCGGCCAATGGCGCCGGTGATGGCACGCAGGCCGCCGCGCACAAGCTCGCCCCCCTGGGCCGAGTCTTCCGGGCTATCGTCATCGAGCTCATAGCGCTCGAGGGTGTAGCTGCTGTCTGGGCGAATGGCCTTGGTGCCGCCATCGCTGTAGCGCAGCTGTAGCGTGCTGGCACCCGCGGTGTGGAAGGTGTCACCGGCAAAGAAGTCCGCGCCGCGTTCAGCGGCAATGCGCTCGCCATTGCGTTCGATGGTGGCGCTGCCGTGAACGAACATGACTTGCCCGGCAGGCGTGTCTGCGTAGGCGAGCATGGGCAGCAGCGCGAAACTACCGATACCCAGCGATAGGCAGTGTGACAGGGGGGGCTTGGCAAAGAGGCTCATGACCGGTTCCGTCAGAAAAGGTAGCGAATGCCGACTTGTGTCTGGCGGCGGCTTGTATCGAAGAAGTCGACCGACGATCGACGGCGCTCGACATCGGCACTGGCCTCTACCAGCCAGTCCCGGCTGAACTGGTAAAGCCAGGTGAGACGCGCCTGCCAGATACGGTCGCGGCGCTGCGTAGCGGAAAAATCGTTGAAGCGTGCGAAGCCGTCGTCTTGATAGGTGCGCAGGCGATGGTTCAGGTCGGCGCGCAACAGCTGTCGCTCGCCGATGGGGTAGTCCACGCCGCCGCCCAGGCGAAGCTGGGTCACGTCGCCCCCCTCGCGCTCGTCGTTGGCCCACTCCTGCTCGACCTGGGCCACCAGACGTGTGCGCCATGCCGAGTGGCGGCTGGTGAGTTGAATGCCAAGCAGGCCGGTGTCGTGGTCGTTTCTCGCTTCACTATAGCGGTTGTGCTGGGCGCCAAGCTGCCAAGTCAGCTCGCTGTCGAGCCCAATCGGTTGGCTGAGTTCCGCGCGGCTGCCCCAGCGAGTCAGCAGGCGGTCCTGGCCGCGCCCACTCCAGCCCTGCAGCGCAGAGCCCTGCAGTGTGAAGACGCGCTGCTGCGCCAGGTCGCGCTGGTAGCCTAGCTGGGCCTGCACCAGGGTCAGATCGTAATCCTGTGCCGCCTCCCGGGTATAGCGCTGCGCCTGGCCCACGGCATTGAGTAGCCAGCGCGACTGCCCGTCCACTGGGAAGGTCCCCTGGTAGCTGCCCTGTAGCCGCTGGTAGGTGCTGGAATCGGGGCTGAATACCTGCTCATCGAACCGAGACAGGTCTTCATCGGGTACCAGCCCCATCTCGTTAAACGCGTCTATGGCGCTGCGCAAGTCCGGTTGCAGTGGATCAATCGCAACCTCACTGGGAAAGCGCTGCGGATTACTGTCATGGCCGATGTCGATGCCAAACCGCCCTTGGTGCTGCGGGCTGTTCTCGGCGTGATGGCGCTGCTCGATCGCGGCTAGAAAGCGCTCGATCGCTGCCCGTGCTTCAGCGGGCGGCGAGAGCGCCTGCAGGCGCTCGATCTCGCGTTCCGCGGCGGCACGCTGGTCGAGTTGCAATAGCGCCGCCACACGCTCCATGCGGGCACCTGCGTGACTTGGTTGCCGGAGAATGACGCGCTCCAGCGCGATCAGGGCGTGGCTTGGCGACCCGGCACGCAGAGCGGCTACGCCCAGCCAGTAATCGAATTCAGGCTCGCCGCCGTGCTCGAGCTCAAGCGCTTGAAGCTGCTGGTAGGCAGCCTGGTGTTCGCCTTGTTCGAGGGTCTGGCGGGCGGCATCGAGATCGGCGTGATAGGCCCAGGCGGATGAACAGAGCAGCACGAAGAGAACACTCACCCGGGAGGCGAGCCGGGCCGGCGAGGTGGTGAAAATTCGCCTCATGATGGAAGGCTCCAGGTCAATGTATCGGGTAGCGAATGCTGCAGTTCGGTGACAATCTGCTCGCGAAGGCTGGGCTTCAGGTGAGTGACCCAGAGCGTCCTGGGAGGTGAATCGAGGCTGGCAAGCAGCGCGGCTAGGCGCTGTGGCGTCAAGTGACAGGCGGTTTCTGCCAGGCCATCAAGGTGGTTGGCAAAGGCGCACTCGATGACAAGGCAGTCGAGTGTGCCTAATCGATTGAGCGATGCTGCCACGCTGACATCGAGGCCGGTGTCGCCGCTGAAAGCGAATCTCATCGTGTCATCACTCACCAGGTAGCCGCATGCGGGCACGCTGTGGGAGACGGGAAAGGGAGTGATGGTCAACGACTCCCCCTCAGCAGTGGGGAGCGTGAGGGCGTGCCACGGGCTTAGGGGAGAGAAGCGCAATACGGCGTTATCAGGGGAGGGCAAGGTGCTGAAGTCCGGCCAGATGGCGCCATTGAAGATATGCCGCCTGAGTGTCTCGATCACCTCGGGCAGTGCATAGACCGTCAGGGCCGACGCCTGCTCGACCATTCTTTCGTATTGGGTGTCGATGAGCAGGGGCAGGCTTGCAATATGATCGAGGTGGGCATGGGTGAGCAGCACGCTGTCGATACATGCCATCTGAGCCGGAGTGAGTTGCTGGACGCCGGTGCCAGCATCCAGCAGCAGGTTGGGTGCAAGCAGGAAAGCGGTGGTGCCTTCCCGGCTTTCGATTCCGCCGCTGGCCCCCAGTGTCTGAATATGCATGGCATCTTTCCGTCAGCGATGGAGGTGAAGATCAGCGCTATCGAAGGCACCATCTTTGCCTAAAGGGGCAGTCAGTTGGATGAGGCGTTCTGTGTATATGGGCAGC
Organism: Franzmannia qiaohouensis; assembly: GCF_031451695.1. Taxonomy (NCBI): domain Bacteria; kingdom Pseudomonadati; phylum Pseudomonadota; class Gammaproteobacteria; order Oceanospirillales; family Halomonadaceae; genus Franzmannia; species Franzmannia qiaohouensis. The sequence continues at coordinate 175,823 of NZ_JARWAM010000008.1, read as the reverse complement.
TGAAGTCGAACCTTAGGCTATGTCTGAAAACTGGCTGTGCTCGGCCATACAGCGTTAAAAATCGGCTCAAAGTACTCATTTACACCGCGTAAACTCCGTCTTTTCGTCGATTTTTGCCTTGTCTGTCCTTCGCTCGCCGACTTTTCAGACAAAGCCTAGGCTATACGGATTGGTTGCCGAGTGTCGAGTTACCTGGATAGAAGGCTGCGAGATCAAGGCGGCAAGGCAGCTCGAAGAGGGGCTTTCACTTCCAGAAGTGTGATCAGTTAGTGGTGGTGAATCGCCGCGGATATCCGCATGAGGTATCCGCGGCGAGCTTACTTGCTGTTGCCGTTGGCCTGGGTGAAGCGCGGTGCCAGTGGCCCCAGCCATAGCCACACCTGTAAGACCACCAGCAGTGGCACCAGCCACACCGGCGCTCCGGTTACCGCCAGCAGGATGCGGTAGATGAAGAAGGCGGTGATGCCCGCCAGCAGCCCCACCAGCGGAAACAGGAAGGGCCGCTGGTAGCCTGGGCGGCGGCTGAGGCGAAACAGCGAGCCGGTGAAGGCACCGAAGGCCGCGGACATGGCCAGGAGAGTCCAGAATGCATCCATGAGGAGGCCTCTTCGCGATGAGAGCGGGCCATCGCCGTTGGCGATGTCTATAAGGGCAGCGTATCGCCGCCACCTGGCAGTTGCCTTTCGACCTTCGATGTAATTTGCCCAGAAACGCCTTGCCCGTGATGGATTTATCGATAGTCAGACGCCATCATTGGCGCGACGAGCAACTGCCCGATAAAAACCAGACGACGGAAAACCGCCGCATGCGGTTTTCCCAGTGCAAGGAGCCTCTCGCATGAGTGCAATCGTTCTGCTGGTGCTAGGTCTTGCCGGGATGGCCGGGGGGTACTTCGTGTACTCCAAGTTCATTGCCGAGAAGATCTACCGCCTCGATCCCGACTTCAAGACGCCTGCCCATGAATATGAGGATGGTGTCGACTTCGTGCCCACCAACCGCTTCGTGCTGTGGGGCCACCACTTCACCTCGGTAGCCGGTGCCGCGCCCATCGTGGGGCCGGCCATCGCGGTGATCTGGGGTTGGCTGCCGGCCTTCCTGTGGGTGGTGTTTGGCACCATCTTCTTTGCCGGGATACACGACTTCGGCGCGATCTGGGCCAGCGTGCGCAACAAGGCCAAGTCGGTGGGGGCGCTTACCGGCGATGTGGTCGGTAGTCGCGCGCGCAGCATCTTCATGATCGTCATCTTCCTGGTGTTGCTGATGGTCAACGCGGTCTTTGCGGTGGTCATCGCCGGCCTGATGATGAACTTCTCCAGCGCCGTGGTGCCGGTGTGGGGGGCCATCTTTGTCGCCCTGATCATCGGCCAGCTGATCTATCGTCGCGTGCTCAGCCTGCCGGTGGTCTCGGTGATCGGCGTCATCGCGCTCTATGCGCTGATCGGCATCGGGCCGTCGGTGCCGATCCAGATGCCTGCCGAAGTGGCCGGCTTCTCCGGTAACGCGGTGTGGATCCTGATCCTGTTCGGCTATGCCGCCGTTGCCTCGCTGCTGCCGGTGTGGGTGCTGCTGCAGCCGCGCGACTACATCAATGGCCTGCAGCTGTTCATCGGCCTGATCATCCTCTACGGCGCCATCCTGCTGCTCAATCCGAGCATCGTCGCGCCGATGGTCAACAGCGATGTGCCGGCGGGAACGCCATCGATGCTGCCGCTGCTGTTCGTGACCATCGCCTGCGGTGCGATCTCGGGCTTCCACGGACTGGTGTCGTCGGGAACCACCTCCAAGCAGCTCAACAAGGAAACCGACGCGCGCTTCGTGGGCTACTTCGGTGCGGTGGGCGAAGGCATGCTGGCGCTGGCTGCGATCCTCGCCGCGACGGCCGGCTTTGCGAGCCTGGCCGACTGGCAGGCCATGTACACCGCCTTTGGCGCCGGTGGCGTGAATGCCTTCGTCGAGGGGGGTGCCTTCATGATCCACAACGGCCTGGGCCTGCCCGAAGCCACCGCCGCGACCCTGCTGACGGTGATGGCGGCGCTGTTTGCCGGCACCACCATGGATACCGGCCTGCGCCTGCAGCGCTATATCTTCCAGGAGTGGGGTGAAATCTATAACCAGCAGTGGATGAAGAAGTCGGCCCCGGCCACCCTGCTGGCAGTGGGCAGCTGTCTGGTGCTGGCCTTCGGTGCCGGCGGCGCCGACGGCACCGGCGGCTTGATCATCTGGCCGCTGTTCGGCACCACCAACCAGCTGCTGGCGGGCCTGACCCTGCTGGTGATCACGGTGATGCTGGTGCGCCTGCGTCGTCCCATGTGGTACACCCTGGCGCCGCTGTGCTTCCTGCTAGTGATGACCATTGCCGCGCTGCTCATCCAGCTGCGTACCTTCTTCAACGAAGGTAACTACTTCCTGTTGATCCTGGATATCGTGGTACTGATTGCCGCGATCATGGTGGCCATGGAGTGTGCGGCGGCGCTCAAGCGCACCCGCGCGGAAATGGCCGAACAGGGTGATTGATACCACCCAAGGAGCGACCTATGCACGACGATCATGACAGCGGTCATGATCCTCGTCGCGAAAGATTTCGGGCCTGGCTTAGCCAGGCCCGTTTCTTCGCCGAGGAGGTCTACTCCTCGCGCTATCGCGGGGCGATTGCCCGAGCCCGCCGCGACGAGGATGACCTGTTCATGCTGCTGGTGTTCTCGGAGATGATGGGCGTGCCCAACCCGGCCGCCTACTACACCCTTGAACTCCAGCCGCTGCTGCTCGAGCGTTTCCATGATTGGCACACACGCATGGGGATGGAGCGCTCGCCGCTGGATCATTTCAGATGCTGCTAGCGCCGACTGCTGAGACACACAAGCGTATCCATCAGCATCGCTTGGGTGGTAGTGCTCAGGGCTGATCCGTCGACAAGCCTACGAGGGGGCGCCATGAACCCCTCCCTGGGGGCTACCTGGACCATCCCTGGTCCAGAACCCCCTCTTCGGCTTGTCCCCGGCGCCCCTCGCCGCCGGCCTTGGCGATAGCTCCGCGACATTGGGATAAGTGCATGATGAAAGCTTTATTGCAGAAACGTCTGCTATGGGTAGGCGGCAAGGGCGGGGTGGGCAAGACCACCGTGGCCGCCTCGCTGGCGGTGCTCGCCGCGCGTCGTGAGCGGCGCGTGCTGGTGGTCTCGACCGACCCGGCGCACAGCCTCGGTGATGTCTTCGACCGCGAGCTGAGCGATACGCCACGGCGCCTGCTGCCCAACCTCGACGCCATGGAGATCGACCCGGATATCGAGGTCGAGGCTCATCTGGCGCGGGTCACCGAGCAGATGCGCCGCTACGCCGCGCCGGAGATGATGAAGGAGCTCGAGCGTCAGATGCGCCTGACCCGGCAGTCGCCGGGCACCCAGGAGGCGGCGCTGCTCGAGCGCCTGGCACGGCTGATGACCGACGACCAGCTGCCCTACGACCTGATCATCTTCGATACCGCGCCCACCGGCCACACCCTGCGGCTGTTGACGCTGCCCGAGGCGATGGCGGCGTGGACAGATGGCCTGCTGGCGCACAATCGCAAGTCCGAGGAGCTGGGTCGTGTGCTCAAGCACCTGACCCCCAAGCGTGGCAGCGATGTCGCCACGCCCTTCGATGACCCCCAGGAAGACGCCTTCAACGATCTCGATGAGCGCACCCGCGACGTGGCGCAGACCCTGCTCGATCGGCGCCGGCTGTTCCACCAGGCGCGGCGGCGCATCGAGAATCCCGATGAGAGCAATTTCCTGTTCGTGATGACCCCCGAGCGGCTGCCGATCCTCGAGACCGCGCGCGCCGTCGAGGCGCTGGAGGCGGCCAAGGTCCCGGTGGCCGGCACCCTGGTCAATCGGGTGATTCCGGCGGACGCCGGCGGCGACTTCCTGCGTGCGCGGCGCGAGCAGGAGGCGGTCTATCTGGCCAGTATCGACCAGGCGTTCAGCCATCTGCCGCGGCCACACCTGCCGTGGTTGCCCACCGACGTGCAGGGTATCGAGATCCTCGATGACCTGGCCGACCGGCTCGAATCGCTGGGTTTCTAGCCTTACGTGTCAAGCAGATCGAGGCGCCGTGTCGGCCAGTGGACCACGGCGGTGTGGCGTACCATGCGCTCGGCGAGCGCCGGATGCTCACCGCTGATCACCTGGCTGGCGAATTCCGACAGGAAGCGCGACTTGAGCTCGGCGCGGGCGCGATCGACGCCGATGTCCTGGTAGGGCGTCGAGGCCAGCAGCATGAAGCCGTCATCGGGAATGCGCCCGGCGCGCATATTGGCATCGATGATGCTCGCCGCGGTGCCGATCGGCTCCGAGAGATTGGGGCTGTAGGGGCCGACGATCAGCGCGGTATTGGGCACGTGCAGGAAGTCGAAGCCGCGGCCGACACAGATCACCCACTCGCGATGCTCGATATCCAGGGCGCGGGATACCCCGCGCAACGACTCGACGTGCGCCAGGTTGCCCTCCAGCAGCGGTAGCAGGTCGCGCAGCGTGGCCGCCGGCATATCGGGGCAGAGCGCGGTGACGCGCTGCGCCAGGCCATCGGCCTGATCGGCATCCAGCGTGCTGATGTCGAGCACGCTGCCGTCGTCGCCGTGGATGATCAGCGCATCGCTGTCGGTTTCGAAGCCGCACACCAGCGGGTAGACGTGGCGATGGTCAGCGCCGAACAACTGCTCGGCCTGGGCGCGGATCTGGTAGGCGTGGGCCAGTGCCGCCTGACTGTCGCAGTCGAACCCGGCACAGCCGCGTGACCGCTCACCGCGGGAGAAGTGGTAGGTGATCAGCATCAGCACGCCGTGGCCAGCGCGGGCGGCTTCGCTGACGCTCTCGGCGAGCATCTCGCCCAGGTAGGGCCAGCCGAGGTGGAAGATGCCGCCGAGATTGCGAAATGGACGGATGATGCCCAGCGGCGTGCGCGTGGCATGCGGCAGGTGAATCCGCCCGTCCATGCACTTCATCGCCACGATGCGGGTGGGATGCGCGGCGAGATAGCGCTCCCGGGCCAGCCAGGCCGACGGGCTGCCGAAGCTCTCGGCGTGGTCGCGGGACAGGGTCAGCAGCCACTCGATGCGCTGTGCCAGGGGGCGGTCGTATATCTGCATGGGCGGCTCGCTGGTATTTGTTAGAGGTCGACCTTGTCCTTGAACTCGCACAGGTCCTCGATCACGCAGCTGCCGCAGCGCGGCTTGCGCGCTACGCAAGTATAGCGGCCGTGGAGGATCAGCCAGTGGTGGGCATCCTGGCGAAACTCCCTGGGCACGTGGCGCATCAGTTTCTTCTCGACCTCGACCACGTCCTTGCCCGGGGCGATGCGGGTGCGGTTGGAGACCCGGAAGATGTGGGTGTCGACGGCGATGGTGGGCTGGCCGAAGGCGGTGTTGAGGATCACGTTGGCGGTCTTGCGGCCCACCCCGGGCAGTGCTTCGAGGGCGGCACGGGTCTGCGGCACCTCGCCGGCATGCTGGTCGACCAGGATATGGCAGGTCTTCATCAGGTTCTCGGCCTTGGTGTTGTAGAGGCCGATGGTCTTGATGTGCTGCTTGAGGCCGTCGATGCCGAGGTCGATGATCGCCTGGGGCGTATTGGCCACAGGAAAGAGTCGAGCGGTGGCCTTGTTGACGCCGACGTCGGTGGCCTGGGCCGAGAGCAGCACTGCCGCAAGAAGTTCGAAGGGCGTGGTCCAGTTCAGCTCGGTGGTCGGCTCGGGCATATGCTCGCGGAGCCGGGTGAATATCGCATGGCGTTTGTGGGCATTCATGACGGTTGGCCGTGTGACGGTGACTGAGAGGCGAGGGCGGCGCGGGCCTGCTCGAGCATGGCGCTAGCGCGGTCGATCTGCGCATGGGCGCTGGCTTGGGCGGCTGCATCATGCTGGCGCTCGGCGTGGGCCAGCTGCTGGCGGGCCTTGCGCAGCGACTGCTCGGCCGCATTGACGGCCATGCGTTTCTGCTGCAGGCCCGGTGTGCGCGGCGTCGAGGGCGCCTGAGCCTGACCGAGCTGGCGGTCGAGGTCGTCGAGCTGCGCCTGGTGCTCGGCGATGCGTGCCGTCAGGGCCTCACGTTGCGCATCGTCGTCGCTGTTCTGCTGCTGGCGGGTGAGGCGCTTGAGGGCGGCCGCCAGGCGTACACGGTTGGCACGCAGTGCGCTGGCAGACAGCGCCGGCGCAGCGCTTGCCGGCGCTGCCCTGGTCAGCCGCGCGGCACGGCGCTCCCGCTTGGCCTCGGCCTGGGCCGCCAGGCGCCGCTGGCGCGCGTCGAAGCGCTTGCGGCCCTGATCGGCGCGATAGTCCAGATAGCGCTGCTGCTGTGATTCGCTGCTGGCAGCCTGCCACTGCGGATGGGGGAGCAGGTCGATGCAGTCGACCGGGCAGGGGGCGACACACAGCTCGCAGCCGGTGCACTGGTCGACGATCACGGTATGCATCTGCTTGGCGGCGCCGAGGATGGCGTCCACCGGGCAGGCCTGGATGCACTTGGTGCAGCCGATGCACTCGTCCTCACGAATGTAGGCGGTCAGCGGCGACTGGGCCGGCTGCTCGAGTGCCATGACGGGGCGCCCGGTGAGTGCCGCCAGCCGCGCCACGGTACGCTCTCCCCCCGGCGGGCAGCGATTGATTGCCTCTCCGTTGGCGATCGCCTCGGCGTAGGGGCGGCAGCCCGGTTGGCCGCACTTGCCGCACTGGGTCTGGGGAAGTTCGGCGTCGATGGCGTCGATCAGGCGCTGCATGGGGCAAATATCATCATCGGCTGGCGGCTTGGCTATATGAGCCGCCCATTATAGCCCCCGCAGCGCTTGGCTTCGAGCGCCGCTCACGGCTCTTCCGCGGCGTCCAACACATGGTTGCGGCCGGCGGCCTTGGCCGCATATAGCGCGAGGTCGGCCTCGCGCATCAGCGCATGCGGATCGAACGGCGGCGACTGGACGCTGGCGACGCCGATGCTCACGGTCAGGGGGCTGCCGACCGGGGAGGCGACGTGGGGGATGTCCAGCGCCACTACTGCAGCGCGCAGCGACTCGGCGACGCCTATCGCGGTGGCGTGGTCGCCGCCTTCGAGCAGTAGGCTGAACTCCTCTCCCCCGGTGCGTGCTACCAGCGGCCGCAGGCCTGGTTCTATACGATCAGCGAGGCGCCGCATGCAGTCGGCAACCTGCACCAGGCAGGTATCGCCGGCCTGGTGCCCGTAGTGATCGTTATAGGGCTTGAAGTAGTCGATATCGACCATCATCACCGCGACGCTGCCGCCGCTGAGTTCGGCGGCAATCAGCGCTTCGTCGAGTCGTGCATCGAACAGCCGCCGATTGGCCAGCCCGGTGAGATGGTCGTGACTGGCCTGCTCCAATAGCGATGAGGTGCGAGCACGCTGCTCCTCGAGCAGTCCCTGAAACTCCCGCGCCAGGGTGCCGATCTCGTCGTTTCGGGCCAGCAGCGCCAACGGGGTGGAGTGGGTCACCGCGGGATCATGCAGGCTGTGGGTGAAGCGTGTGAAGTCGCGCAGCGGCCCCAGGATCATGCGCTCCAGCAACAGCAGCACCAGGGCGATGACCAGCAGCATCAGCGCCGCGGCGGAACCTAGCGCATAGCGGAAGGTGCGCAGGCTGGTGCGAATCGCATCGCGTGGCATGTGGGTCGTCAGGTTCAGGGCAAGACCGGTCTGCGAGGTGGGCAAACGCCGACTGACGTTCATCAGCGAAGTGCCATCCTGCTGCACTAGGGTGTGGGTGTCGCCGGGCCCAGCGTCCAAGGTCGGCTCGACGTCGATGGGTAGGCCGGTCTGGTCATGTATCGCTGCCTTCCAGGCCGCATCGAGCAGCCGCACCTTGGCTAGCCAGCCTCGCGGCGGGCCGCTTTCATCGGTGCGTAGCACCGGACTGATGCCGATCAGTGATGGCCAGGGCTTGGCAAACAGATGTTCGCTGCCGCCTTCCTCGGCGTCGTCCAGGCGCTGCTGAAGGCTGGTGATGAGCGCTGCCGCCCAGGAGCAGTCGCCGCGAGCCTGGCCACAGGCATGATAGGCGTCGCTGGCGGGATCGATGCCGGCTAGCCAGTGGACGTTGCCGTCGGGGTCGAAGAACACCATCAGCTGATAGTCCATGTCCTCGAACATGCTGCGGCTGAAGTTGACCTGTGCGTAGTGCGGCTGCTGGCCCTGGACGAAGGCGTAGGTATCGTCCCAGTGCGCCCAGTCGCGAACCTGGGCCATCAGCAGCTGCTGATTGTGAGTGAGGCTACGCTCCAGTCGATCTAGCTCCCGCGAGGCGACCTCGCGCTCCTCCTCGAGCAGGGCGGGAAGCACCAGCAGCCGGCCGATCAGCCATAGCCCGACCATCGTTATCAGCAGTACGCCGCCCAGGGCGAGCAGGAATCGAAGGCGTAATGACGTGAGGGGGTGAGGCATCAACGTTTCCTGGGCACACGGCCGTGCCGTCTTGTAAGACATATCTTACAAAGCGTATCGGCGGGGACTAACGATTCTTTAGTTCAGCGGCAAAAAAACGGGCGCCTGGGATGTCCCCGGCGCCCGGTATGATACAGGAGAACGTGCCTACACCACGCGCTGGCCCGGTTCGGCGCCGGAATCCGGCGACAGCAGATGGATGCCGTCGTCATTACCGGCGGCCAGCACCATGCCTTCGGAGACGCCGAAGCGCATCTTGCGCGGCGCCAGGTTGGCGACCATCACGGTCAAGCGGCCTTCCAGCGCTTCCGGCGCATAGGCGGAGCGAATGCCGGAGAACACCGTGCGGGTCTCGCCGCCCAGGTCGAGGGTCAGCTGGAGCAGCTTGTCGGCGCCCTCGACATAGTCGGCCTTGGCGATGCGGGCGATGCGCAGATCGACCTTCATGAAGTCGTCGAAGCCGATTTCCGCGGCGATAGGGTCGTCGCTCAGCGGCCCCTTGGGCGTGTCCTTGAGTTTCTGCTCTTCCACCAGGTCCTCCTTGGATGCCTCGATCATGGCATCGATCTTGTCGCGCTCGACGCGGGTCATCAGCGGCTTGAACTTGGCCACCTCGTGATCCAGCAGTACCGCGTGGCGGCTGTGCCAGTCGAGGCCGTCGAGCTTGAGGAACTCGCGGGCACCCTCGGCCATGGCCGGCACCACCGGCGCCAGGTAGACCATCAGCTGGCGGAACAGGTTGATGCCCACCGAGCAGATATCGAGGACCTCCTGCTCACGCCCCGCCTCCTTGGCCAGCACCCACGGCGCCTTGTCGGCGATATAGGTGTTGGCTTCGTCGGCAAGCTCCATCACCCGGCGCATGGCGCGGCCGAATTCACGCGCCTCGAAATCGGCGGCGATGTCATCGCCGGCGGCGATGAAGCGGGCCACCAGCTCCGGCTCGGCGCAGTGAGCCGACAGCTTGCCGTCGCCCAGTTTGTTGACGAAGCCGGCGCAGCGGCTGGCGATGTTGACCACCTTGCCGACCAGGTCCGAGTTGACGCGCTGGGCGAAGTCTTCAAGGTTGAGGTCGAGGTCGTCGACCCCCGAGGTCAGCTTGGCGGCGAAGTAGTAGCGCAGGTACTCGGGGTTGAGATGCTCGGCATAGGTCGCGGCCTTGATGAAGGTGCCCCGTGACTTGGACATCTTGGCGCCGTTGACGGTGACGAACCCGTGGCAGTTGACCGCGGTCGGGGTGCGGAAGTCGGCCCCCTCGAGCATCGCCGGCCAGAACAGCGCGTGGAAATAGACGATGTCCTTGCCGATGAAGTGGTAGACCTCGGCCTCGCTGTCGCGCTTCCAGTAGGCGTCGAAGTCGATGCCCTCGCGGTCGCAGAGGTGCTTGAAGCTGGCCAGGTAGCCGATCGGCGCGTCGAGCCAGACGTAGAAGTACTTGCCCGGGGCATCGGGGATCTCGAAGCCGAAGTAGGGCGCATCGCGGGAGATATCCCACTCGTTGAGCCCCGACTCGAACCACTCCTGCAGCTTGTTGCTGATCTGGGTCTGGACGTGGTCGCCGCGGGTCCAGCGCTTGAGGAAGTCGGCGAAGTCGGGCAGCTTGAAGAAGTAGTGGGTCGAGCTGCGTACCTCCGGCGTGGCGCCGGAGATCGCCGAGACCGGGTCGATCAGCTCGGCCGGTGTATAGGTGGCGCCGCACGCTTCGCAGTTGTCGCCGTACTGGTCCTCGGCCTTGCACTTGGGGCAGGTACCCTTGATGAAGCGGTCGGCGAGAAACAGCCCCTTGACCGGATCGTACATCTGCTCGATGTCGCGGGTGGCGATATGCCCGGCGTCGCGCAGGCGGGTATAGATCAGCTCGCTGAAGTAGCGGTTCTCGTCGGAGTGGGTCGAGTGGTAGTTGTCGAAGGCCACGCCGAAACGCGCGAAATCCGCCTGGTGCTCGCGGGACACCCGCTCGATCAGCGCTTCGGAGGTGATGCCCTCCTGCTCGGCCCGCAGCATGATGGCGGTGCCATGGGCGTCGTCGGCGCACACGTAGTGGCACGCGTTGCCACGGCTCTTCTGGAAGCGCACCCAGATATCGGTCTGGATGTACTCCAGCAGGTGGCCGAGGTGGATCGCACCGTTGGCGTAGGGCAGGGCGCTGGTAACGAGAATCTTGCGCGCGTGGTGACGAGGCGAGTTGGACATAGTGGCGATGACGTTCCCCAGAAAATCAGACCCCCGATTGTAGCCATCTTCGTCGCCCGCTGCATCCGTGTGCCGCGCATGGCCAACGACATCGACGCCGGCAGCACGTACCATTCGAGTCTGGCAGGTAGCAGCGAGGCACGGCGTGGCACAGCAGGGTTTTCTCCTTACCCGGCACTGGCGGGACACTCCGGCCGGCTGCGAGGTGTCATTCTGGCTGGCCACCGACGCTGGGCCACACTGCGTGGTGCTGCCGCCACGCCCGTTGGTGGCTTTCGTGGCCGCCACCGAGCGCCAGCGAGTGGCGCCGCTGCTGACGCAGGAGCGCGGCGTGGAGCTGCGCGAACTGGCGCTGTGCGATTTTCAACAGCGCCCGGTGCTGGGGCTCTACTGCCGTCACCAGCGCCAACTGATGCAGCTCGAAAAACGCCTGGCTGATGCCGGGGTCGCGCTGCTCGAGGCCGATATCAGGCCCCCCGAACGCTACCTGATGGAGCGCTTTATCACCGCTGCGGTGAGGTTTGACGCATCACCGCACGACGGCGGCCGGGTGGTCGATGCCGACCTCAAGCCGGATGCCTGCTATCGCCCTCAACTGCGACTCTGCTCGCTGGACATCGAGACCAGCGAGCGCGGCGCGCTCTACTCGATTGCCGTGCAGGGCTGCGGCCAGCGCCAGGTCTTTATGCTCGACGAGCAGGCCAGCGCCGAGCCGGGTGCGCCGGCAGACGACATCGACCTGAGCTACTGCGCCACCCGCGCCGAGCTGCTGGAGCGGCTCAACGACTGGGTCGCCAGGCACGATCCGGACGCGATCATCGGCTGGAACCTGGTGCAGTTCGATCTGCGCGTGCTGCAGCGCCACGCCGAGCAGCTCGGCGTCCCGCTGCGGCTCGGCCGCGGCGGTGAGGCGATGAGCTGGCGCGCCCACGGCAGCCAGGCCAACCACTATTTTGCCGCGGCGCCGGGGCGGCTGATCATCGACGGTATCGAGGCGCTGCGCCAGGCGACCTGGCAGTTCTCCTCGTTCAGCCTGGAGAGCGTCGCCCAGACGCTGCTAGGTGAGGGCAAGGCGATCGACAACCCCTACCAGCGCATGGACGACATCAACCGCATGTTCGCCGAGGACAAGCCGGCGCTGGCGCGCTACAACCTCAAGGACTGCGAGCTGGTCACGCGGATCTTCGCCAAGACCGAGCTGATCGACTTCCTGCTCGAGCGTGCCGCGGTCACCGGCCTGCCCGTTGACCGTATGGGCGGCTCGGTGGCGGCGTTCTCGCACCTCTACCTGCCGCGCATGCACCGCCTGGGTTTCGTGGCGCCAAACCTCGGCGACGTCGAGGGCGACAACAGCCCCGGCGGCTTCGTCATGGACTCTCGCCCGGGGCTCTACGACTCGGTGCTGGTGCTCGACTTCAAGAGCCTCTACCCGTCGATCATCCGCACCTTCCTGATCGACCCGGTGGGCCTGGTGACGGGGCTCGCCGAGGAGCAGCACGACCCAGGCCACGGCTTGACGGTGCCCGGCTTTCGCGGCGCGCACTTCTCGCGCAGCCGCCACGCGCTGCCCGAGATCGTGGCGGGGGTATGGCGGGGCCGCGAGGCCGCCAAGCGTGACGGCAACGCACCGCTGGCCCAGGCGCTGAAGATCATCATGAATGCCTTCTACGGCGTGCTCGGCTCGCGGGGCTGCCGCTTCTTCGACCCGCGGCTGGCTTCGTCGATCACCCTGCGCGGTCACCAGATCATGCAGCGTACTCGCGAGCTGATCGAGGCCGAAGGCCATACGGTCATCTACGGCGATACCGACTCCACCTTCGTCTGGCTTCAGGGCGCCCACCCGGGGGATGCGGCGGAGGCCATCGGCCGCCGCCTGGCGGCCAAGGTCAACGCCTGGTGGCGTGACCATCTACGCGCTACCTATGACCTGGAGAGCGCCCTGGAACTGCAGTTCGAGACCCACTATCGGCGCTTTCTGATGCCCACCATTCGCGGCGCCGAAGAGGGCAGCAAGAAGCGCTACGCGGGGCTGGTGGAGAATGCCGAGGGGCAGTCGCAGCTGGTGTTCAAGGGGCTCGAGACGGTGCGCGCCGACTGGACGCTGCTGGCCAAGACCTTCCAGCAGGAACTCTACCGGCGGATATTTCTGGGCGAACCCTACCGCGATTTCGTGCGCGACTACGTGGCCCGCACCCTGGCTGGCGAGTACGACGAGCAGCTGGTCTATCGCAAGCGGCTGCGCCGCAAGCTAGGCGACTACCAGCGCAACGTGCCGCCCCACGTGCGCGCCGCGCGCCTGGCCGATGAGCTCAACCAGCGCCTGGGACGGCCGCGGCAGTACCAGCACGGCGGCTGGATTCGCTACGTGATCACCGTCACCGGCCCCGAGCCACTGGAGCTGCGCCGCTCGGCCATCGACTACCAGCACTACCTGACGCGCCAGCTGCAGCCGGTGGCGGATGCCATCCTGCCGTTCGTCGACGATGATTTCAGCGCCTTGATCGACCGCCAACTGGGGCTCTTCTAGGCGCCGCCGGACATCGCCGATGGCGGCGTCTCGCCGTTCATCAGCGCGCGGCGCAGGCGGCCCAGGGCGCGGCTGTCGAACGCTACCCCGCAGGCGTCGAAGACCTCTTCCAGAAAGGCCTGGCGCCGCCCGCGCAGCGGGCCGACCAGTACCGCGGCCAGGCTCAGGGTCTCCACTAGCCAGCACCGTTCGCACTCGCTGAGCCCCGCCAGTGCGCGTGCCTGGCGCGGCCAGTCGACGTCCAGCGCCTGGGTCTCGTGGTCGAAGACCTCGAGCAGCCGCGACAGCAGGTAGACGTGATTGGCGTGGGCGTCCTGGTGGCGCATGATCATTTCGCCGACGCCGTGCAGCATCGCCTCCCGGGCGCTATCGCTCAGGTCCTTGGCCGGCCCTTCGAGCCGTGCGATCAGGTTGTCGATGGCGAAGGGGCCCAGCGCGTTCTCGCGGGCCTGGCGCATGATCCAGTAGCTGATCAGTGCGTTCCACAGCGCATATAGCGGCCCGGTGATCAGCGGCAGCAGCCCGCGCAGTGCCATGCGCCCGAAGATCCGCCGCATCAGGATGCGCAGCACGAAGCTGGTGACGCCGACCTTCATGCGATACAGCAGGGCGCGGGCGGTGAGCTTCCAGCGTTTCATCTGGCGTAGGGGTCGATGCCGTAGACGTGGTCGCGGGGGCTGGGGAATTCCAGCGCCACCCGCGCCAGGCCCCGCTTGATCAGCAGCGCATGCGAGCCGTGCCGGAGCGGTACCTGGGCAATATCGCTGATCTTAAGCACGCCGCGCAGGGCGTTCCAGTACAGGAACAGGATCTCGATGGCGCTGACCACGCCGGCGACGGCGAAGAAACCCGCCCAGTAGGGCAGTTGCTCTTTGAGCGTCATGTCCTGCATGCCGCCGGCGATGACCTCGCGCATGTACCACTCCATGCCGCCGATCAGCGCCCCGGAGAGGATGCCGGCCAGGGCGGCGTAGAGTACCGTGCGCCGGCAGGCGCGGACCAGGTCGCGGCGCTCGGCGCTGCTGCGCGGCCGCGGCGGTATCTGGTGGTGCGAGTTGCGCTGCGCCAGATAGTCGCCGGCCCAGCGCTCGAGCACACTGGGCTCGGACACGTACTCTTGGTGCGGCGCGGGCTGGCTCACGCCTCGCCCCGGTAGACGCCAAAGTGGTCGAGGCCGCGGTCGGCGAGATGCAGCGCCTGCATGCGGCTCATCACGCCCTGATCGCAGTAGAGCAGGTAGCGTCGACGTGGCAGCGCCGGGGCGCGCCGGGCCAGTTCGAAGAAGGGGATTGCCAGCGGCTCGCCGCGGGGCAGGCGTAGCGGCGCGACGTCACGCTCCTCGGGGTGGCGAATATCGATCACGGTGGCGTCGCCGGCCTCGGCCAGTGCCTGGGGCGTGGCGATCTCGTCGATCTCTCCCAGTACAGGGGCGCTCTCCAGCAGGCGGTCGCTGCGCGTCATCTGTGCCGCGGCGATGGCGGCGTCGAGCACCGCCTGATCGAAGCCCGCCTCGGCGGCCTCGAGCTGCGCCGCACCGGGACGCACGTGAGGGCGCTGGGAGATCACGCCGCAGTACTCGGGTAGCCGCTCGGCGTGGGCGGCGGTGCCGATGCGCCGAGCGTCGGCAATGATCGCCTGCTTGTCGCTGGCGATCAGCGGGCGCAGGATCGGTCGCTCGCTGACCGCATCGATCAGCCCCAGGTTGGCGAGGCTCTGGCTCGAGACCTGGGCCAGGGCGTCGCCGGTGACCAGCGCGGGGATCCGCGCCCGGGCGGCGACCCGGTTGGCGGCGCGCAGCATCATGCGCTTGAGCACCACTCCGGCCAGGCCGGCCGGCACCCGGCGCTGGATCTCGTCGACCACGCCGTCGAAGGGCACGCTGATGAAGTTGACCCGGTGCGAGGCGCTGTACTGCTGCCAAAGGTGGTGGGTGACCTCGCGTACGCCTTGCTCGTGGACCGGCCCGCCGAGATTGAAGAACAGGAAGTGGGTCTTGAGCCCACGGCGCAAAAGCCGCCAGGCGGCCACCGGTGAATCGAAGCCGCCCGAGATCAGCGCCAGCGCCTGCCCCTGGGTGCCCAGCGGGTAGCCACCGAGGCCCGCCAGGCGCCGGCTGACCAGCAGCAGGCGCTGATCCTTGAGCTCCAGGCCCACGTCGAACTCGGCATGGTGCAGATCGACCCGCGCGCTGGGCACGGCCTCGAGCAGGGCGCTGCCCAGGTAGCGCTCGAGATCTTCCGAGCCGAAGTCGTGCCGGCCGCGGCGCTTGACGCTGACCCGAAAGCGCCGGCCGGGCAGGGTCTCGCGCCATAGCGCTACCAGCCGCTCGGCCGTGGTGGCGAAATCGATAAAGGGATACGCCTCCACCACCTGGATTTGCTGGATGCCGGAGATACGCGTCAGGCTGGCCTCGATGGCGGCATGTGCCGCGTCATCAAGATGCGCCGAGGGGCGAACCTCCAGCGCGTCCCAGTGGTCGGCGACTCGCACCCGCGGGTCGAGGTGGCGCAGGCTATTGCGGATATTGGTGCGCAGGCAGCGCACCATCTCCTTGCGCACCGCGCGGGACTTGATGGTGATTTCGCCAAACAGCTTGATTCGATAGCGCATGCGCTTCACTTCGAGGAGACACGAACGCGTCATGGTAGCAATCCGCTGCCACGCATCGCCAGTTGGCTCGCCAAGGGCCTGAGACCACTGCAGATAGCAGCCCCGCTCGGAGCTGATCCGGCGGTAGGCCTACGAGGAGGCGCTGTAAACCCGTCCCTGGGCGCTACCTACGCCATCCATGGCGTAGAACCTCCTCTTCGACCTACCGCCAGCGCTCCTCGCTACAGCGGCTGCAACGCGCGAGTCAGGGCAGTGGAATCTCGTTGACCTTGTGCGGGCTGTGGTAGCCGCGCTGCACCGCCGGCCGAGCGGCGATCTCCAGATACCAGCGTTTGACCGCAGGGTAGGCGTCGAGATCGATGCGCTGCCACTCGAAGCGCGACACCCACGGCCACACCGCCATGTCGGCGATGGAGTACTCGCCAGCCAGGTAGCTGCGCTCATCGAGGCGCGTATCCAGCACCCGGTAAAGGCGCTGGGTCTCGTCGAAGAAACGCGTCTCGGCGTAGGCCGCCTTGCCAGGGTTGAAGTGCAGGAAGTGGTGCGTCTGGCCGAGGATCGGCCCCAGGCCGCCCATCTGCCACATCAGCCACTCCATGACCCGGTAGCGCGGTTCGCCGTTGGCGGGCAGAAAGCGCCCATGGCGCTCGGCCAGGTAGTACATGATGGCACCCGACTCCATGAGGGTGACGCCGGTGTCGTCATCGCGCAGGGCGGGAATCTTGTTGTTGGGGCTGACCGCGAGGAACGCCGGGGTGTGCTGCTCGCCCTGGGTGAGGTCGACCGCGTGGGTGCGGTAATCGAGCCCCAGTTCCTCGAGCAGAATCGAGACCTTGCGGCCGTTGGGGGTGGTCCAGGTCCAGAAATCGATCATGCGCGCAGCCTCGTGGCGAAGGGGATCGAACAGCCAGCCTCGCACAGTCGCGGTGAGCTGTCATGGTGAGGATGTCAAACGCTGTTCGAAAAGTGTTGACGCAGGTCTGAAAGCGGTGATATCTAGCGCTACCGGCAATTCGTGCCGGGCCTATCAACGCTCTTCGAGGGTTCGTGAACATGCCTCTGCGCCGCTGTTTACCCATTCTTCTGGTGGCCGCTTTCGCCACCGGCTGTGCCAGCAATACCATTGCGCCACGCTATACCACCGACAATCCCGATGTCCTGCGGATTGGCGGCGAGCGTCCGGCCAATCCGGACCAGCGTATCGAAAACGCCGGCTCCTACTGTCTCGAGATCGCCGAACGCTGGAACGACCACGGCAAGACCCCGGACGGCCAGGCGCTGTGGGCCAAGGATACCCTGCGCAAGGTGGTGCCCTGCCGCTGATTCCCTCGGCTGGGCCCGATATCAGCGACCCCGGTGTGATCGTCACACCGGGGTCGCTGCGTTTAGTATGCTGTGATTTCCTCGACCCTTACCGGAGCAACGCCTATGTCCACGACGCGATTCGACCACCTGGTGGTAGCCGCCGCAAACGTGAGCGCTGGCGTCGACTACCTCGAGCGCCAGCTTGGCGTACGGCTGCCCAAGGGCGGCGAGCATCCGCGCATGGGCACGCACAACCACCTGATGCGGCTCTCGGCGAACAGTTTCGTCGAGGTGATCGCCATCGACCCTGACGCCGCGCCACCCTCGCGGCCGCGCTGGTTCGGCCTCGATGACCCCCATGTGCGCGCGAGCCTGGCGGCGTCGCCGCGCCTGTTGACCTGGGCGGTGAACACGCCCCAGCTCGAGGCGCTGGCGCTGGGCGAGGTGCCGCTAGGGCGCATCGAGCCGATGAGCCGCGGCGCGCTGAACTGGGATATCACCGTTGCCGCCGATGGAAGCCTGGCCGCCGGCGGCCTGCTGCCGGCGGTGCTGCAGTGGCACTGCGATACCCATCCCGCCGAGCGCATGCAGGATCTGGGCTGTCGCTTGACGCGCTTGACGCTGTATCACCCGCGCGCCGACTGGCTGGCAGCCTGCCTGCAGCGTCTGGGTGCCGCCGAGCTGGCCCGGGTCGAGCCGCTCGCTGACAGCGAGGATGCCTGGCTCGAGGCCGAGCTCGAGACGCCGCTGGGTCGCCGGGTGCTGAGCAGTCGTGTCCCGCAGCGGCCGGCAGCTGTGTGATGGCGAGTATCAGTGGTGGGGCCCGGCGATCGTTCATGGCGCTGGCCTTGGCGCTAGGGATGACACTCGCCGTTAGCGGCTGTGGCGGCGAGGGCAGTCGGGAAGTACCGCTCTACGTGCTGGCCGGTGAGGGCAGTGCCTATGACGGTGAGCGCGTGGTGACGCAAGGCGTGGTGCGGCGCTTCGAGGATCCGCTGCACTACTGGGTCGAGGATCAGGACCTCAATCGCGTCGAGCTGTTTCCCCATGATGCCGTCGCCGAGCACCTCGGAGAGCAGGTACGCGTGAGCGGCACCTTTCGCCTCGGTGAGCGCGGCGGCCGCCGCTTGACGGTGACGCGCCTCGAGACGCTGGGCGAGTAGCGCCAGAGGCTACTCGCTCGCCGCGGGCGGCACTCGTCGCTGCTCGGCCACCAGCAGTTCCTGGCTGCTGCCCGGCAGGCAGCCGTCCCCTTCACCGGCCAGCAGCGGGCGCAGGATCTCCTGCATGCCCTTGAGTACCTGCACCGGTAGTGCCGAGGTGAAGCGGAAGTTGTCGGCATCGCTGCCCGGGACGAAGGCGGTCAGGGTGCCGAAGTGGTCGTCGCCCAGGTAGAACACGAAGGTGGCGGTGCGGTTGCGCGCCTGGGAGCTGAGCACCTGTCCGCCACGCCCCACGGTCTCGAAGCGGTTGTTGCCGGTACCGGTCTTGCCGCCCATCACCAGCGGCATTTCCTCGTCGAGGCTGAAGCTGCCCTGCAGGCGGCGTGCGGTGCCGCCCTCGACCACCTCGGCGAGGCTTTCACGCAACACCGCGGCCACTTCCGGTTCCATGACCCGCTGGCCGCGGGTGCCGGCAGGCACCAGGCGCGTCTCGTAGGGCGTGTTGGCGGCAAAGTGCAGGTCGTCGATGCGCAGCGTCGGCATGCGCACGCCGTCGTTGAGAATGATCCCCATCAGCTCGGCCAGTGCCGCCGGCCGGTCGCCGGAGCTGCCCACGGCGGTGGCCAGCGATGGCACGAGGTGGTCGAACGGATAGCCGAGCCGCGCCCAGCGCTGGTGGATATCGAGAAATGCCTCGACTTCGAGCATGGTGCGGATGCGCACGTCGCGGGCGTTGCGGTGGCGGGTCTTGAACAGCCAGCCGTAGACCTCCTGGCGCTCGCTGCGGCTGGCGTGGGCCGCCTCGCCGAACGTCGCCTCGGGGTGGTCGAGCAGATAGCCGAGCAGCCACAGCTCCAGCGGATGCACCCGGGCGATATAGCCCTGATCGGAGAGGTCATGGTTGCCCGGCGCATAGCTGCGGTAGAGGGAGGCGATGCGCTGCTCGCTAAGCGCTTCGTCGGGCAACCGCTCGCGGATGAAGGCGGCAAAGCTGGCCTCGTCGGCCTCCGGGAACAGGTAGCGATGCACCGCCGCCAGGCGTGGCGGAGTGGTGCGCAGGCCGTCGAGGAACAGTGCCAGCCGCGCGTCGCTCTCCTTGCCGCGATACTTGTTCCAGAAGCGCTGCAGGAAGACCCGGCCTTCGCGGTCGGCGAAGCGCTGCAGGTAGTCCTGTCGGCGCGGGTCCTGATCGTCCTCGAGCAGCTGGCTGCGACGCTCGTTCTGGTGAATGCTGTAGCGCACCAGGTCGCGCAGCAGGCGCACGAAGGGCAGGTTGAGGGATTCGCGCATCGACTCGCTGAGGGTCGGGTTGCGGCCGTTGTCCTCGCGCCGGAAGTTGCTGAAGGTGTGCCGCCCGCCGCCGGTGAAGAAGGCCTCATGGGGGCTGGCCGAATAGCGACGCTGCATGGCGTCGTCCAGCAGGGTGCGCAGGTCGAGGTCGGGGCTGGCGATCAGCTGGTCGATGACCCAGCGGCTCAGCGCATCCTGGCGGTCCAGCTCGATAGCGCGCAGTGCGTCGCCGCTCTTGCCGGCGTGGCGCTGATGCAGCTCGGCGATCACTTCCAGGTAGGTGGCGAGCACGCGCAGCTTGGCGGTGGAGCCCAGCTCCAGCTTGCTGCCTTCGTTGATGTCGAAGGGCTGGCCGGTGTTGTCGGTCTGGATGCGCACCCGATAGCCGTCTTCGCCGCGCTCGAAGAGCGTAAAGCTGTAGTTGACCTCGGCGGTCATCTCCGGCGTCAGCAGGCGCTCGCCGAACAGCCCGATCTCGCCGGCGAAGTCAGGATCGGCAAGGCGATAGAGGTAGTCGCTGACCTGGCGCTGCAGGTCGCCGTGGAGGGTGGTGCGGGCCGCCAGGTCGAGGCGGTCGAGGTCGTAGAAGGAGGTGCCGAGCAGGCTGCCGAGGCGACTGCGGGCGACCTGCAGGCCCTTGTCCTGCGGGACCTGCAGGCGCAGTGGGTCGCGGGCGAAGTCGCGGAAGCTGAGCCGCTGGGCCAGCGCCGCGTCGCGCAGCAGGGGATCGACCACCTCGGCCTCGGCGAGGATGCGCAAGTAGCTGTCGGTGAGCCGTTCGAGGCTCTGGCGCCCGGTGGTCAGATACCAGGAAGGGCGCCGCTGGGCGATCATCAGCGCCACTACCTGGCGCAGCGCAAGGCCCTGCTGCTGCAGGTTGGTCGGGCCGTTGAAGCTGGGCACCAGCAGCTGGTTGAGGGCGTCGAAGTCGGCGTCGAACCATACCCAGAGGCCGTCGCCGATACCGTGGACCTCGCCGTAGCCAGGCGCCGCCGACAGCGGCACGCTGTTGAGGTAGTCCAGCGCCACGTCCTGGCGGGCGGCGAGGGTCTGCGGCCCCTGGCGGTAACCGCGGACGCTGGCGGAAATCATCTGGCGCAGCTTCTCGCGGGCCGAGCCGGTCAGGCCCTGGGGAGAGTGGCGATACTTCTCGACCTGGGTCGCCAGGGTGCTGCCGCCGGACGACTGGCCCGAGACATCCAGGGCGCGCCCCACCTGCGACATGGCCGCCTTGGCGAAGCGTGGCCAGTCCACGGCCGGGTTGGCGTAGGGCGAGCGGGCGTCGAGCAGTTCGCGATTCTCGATGAACAGCAACACCTGCAGCACCAGCGGCGGGACGGCATCAAAATGCGGGTAGTGGCGCTGCGGGTGACGAAATGCATACAGGGTTTCGCCGCGACACTCCTCCAGGGTCAGGCCGGCGCGGGTCTTTTCGGGGTAGGGGGGGAAGAAACCGCGCTGGGTGTACTCGAGCAGCGCGGGTGAAAAGCGCGCCTGGCGCTCGACCACGAAGTCGCTGGCACGCAGCCGCGCCTCGAACTGCGGCAGGCGGGTGTAGCCCAGGCGGATATCGAAGGGGCCGTACTGGGGAAAGACGATGCGCTCGCTGGGGCCCGGCGACAGGGTATAGGTGAGGGTGCCGGCGTAGCGCGACAGCTCCTGGGCCTGGAAATGCGAGGTGCGCGCTTCGGCGACCAGCAGCGTGGCCAGGCTGACCGAGACCAGCGCCAGCGCGATCAGCAGGGTATTGCGTAACCAGTGGCGGCGTTTGGCCGGCACTGGCAGCGGCACGAGCTCATCCTCAGCCGCTTGCGGATGTCCTGCGTCAGACGAGACGGTTGCGCTCATGTGCCACCCCCAGCGCCAAGGTGCCCCGACGAGTTGTTTTCGGCATAAGCTTCGCCTTACTTTGTAGCTTAGCCTGCACTGCAGGAAAGTGGATGGCTTTATTTATTCTTTCTCATGGTCGACACAGGGACGAGTGCTATGAACCACACCACGGCCGAGTCGTGGCGCCATCTGCGGGATGCGCCGCACCTACCGCGCGCCGAGGGGCGTATCGCGGCCATCGACCTGGCCCGTGGGGTGGCAATCGCGCTGATGATCGTCAGCCATGCGGTAAGTGGGCTGCTGGGCCTGCGCCTGGTGCCGGAGTGGGGCATGGTGCCGGTGCACTTGCTTACCAAGTTCTCGTCGTCGCTGTTTATCCTGGTGTTCGGCATCGCGCTCGCCGTGGCTTTTCTGCCCCATGCGCGCGGCGCCGGCTGGACGCGGCGACGCCTCAAGCTGTGGCTGCGCGGCCTGGAGGTACTGTTCTGGTACAAGGCGCTGACCGTCGTCGAGATGCTGCCGCTATATGCCCCGGAAGATATTCTCGCCACCCTGCTATGGAACAACTTCGCGATCTGGGTCGAGATCCTCGGCTTCTATGCCATCGCCCTGATATGGGTGCCGCTGGCCCTGCCGCTGTGGGCGCGTGCCCCGCTGTGGAGTCGCCTGGCGGCGATGGTGCTGGTCACTGCGCTGGCCGCCTGGCTGCAGGGAGTGGACTTCGGCGGCAATGACATCCTCAAGGCGCTGCTGGTCGACCATGAGGATCATTACGCCTGGGGACAGCTGTCGCGGGCGCCGCTGATCATGGCCGGCCTGCTGATCGGCGAGGCGCTGCTACGCTGCTATTTCACCCCCGCCTGGCGGCGGCGGCTGGTGATTACCCTGCTGGGCCTGGGGAGCGCCATGCTGGCGGCGTTCTTTGTGCTCGCAGCCATCGGTGGCGAGGTTCACGCTGCGCTGATGGCGGTGGCGCGCAACGTTGGCAAGCATCCCCCGGGGCTGGCCTTCATGCTGTTCAGCGTGGGTGGGGCGCTGGTGATTCTGGCGGCGGCGCTGGCCGGCGGAGAGCGCTTGTCGCGAGTGCTGCTACCGATCACCCTGGTCGGCTCGGACGCGCTCAAGGCGTTCATCTTCCATATCGTGGCGATCTTCCTGGTGCTGCGCTTCCTGCTCGACAGCTGGCAGGTCTACAGCTATCCCCAGGTACTGGGTATTGGCGTGGCGCTGGTGCTGGGGGCCGCCGGCTGGATCGCCCTGACGCGCTGGATAGGAGCCAACAAATGATACATCGCGCGATCTGCTGCCTGGTGCTGCTGCTGGCCAGCAGCGCTCTCCACGCTGCAGGCATGCACGCTGACTGGTACTACCAGGTCGACAAGCGCAGTGCCTGGCAGGCGCCGCTGGAGGCGCGCCTGGCCGAGCTGGAAGGTGACTTCCCTGGCCAACTCGGCGTCTATGTCCAGGACCTGCACAGCGGCGAGGCGCTGTCGTGGCGGGGTGAGCAGCACTGGTACCTGGCATCGCTGATCAAGGTGCCGGTGGCGGTGGAGCTCTTTGCGCGCCGCGACGAGGGGGCATTGGGCCTCGAGGAGCACATGACCCTGACCCGCAGCGACTATGTCGACGGCGCCGGCCAGACCAACTGGCAGGAACCGGGTAGCCGGCTGACGCTGCGCTTTCTGCTCGATGAGATGCTCACCGTCAGCGACAACACCGCCAGCGACATGCTGATCCGTCGGGTCGGCCTTGCCGCGAGCAATCGCCGTGCCCGGGAGATGGTCGCCGCGGCCGGCGGTGACCCCGACCAGCTGGGCGAGATCACTAGCCTGCTCGAGGTGCGCCGCGCACTGTTCGGCGAACTGCATCCCGGCGCCCGCGAACTGGGTGGCATGGACTATATCGCGCTGCGCCATAACGACGATCTCGACACCCGCGTGGCCGCCTTTGCCGAGCGCCTCGGCGTGGCGCCAGGCGAGCTGGCCGTGGTGGGCTACGATGCCGCGTTCGATGCCTATCAGGATAGCGCGCTGAATGGCGGCACCTTGGTGGCGTTCGGCGACCTGCTGGCGACCCTGGCCCGCGGTACTCCCGAGCAGGCCGGGTTGAGCGCCACCAGCCGCGAGTCGCTGCTGGCGGTCATGCGGCGTACTCGCTCCGGCGAAGCGCGGCTCAAGGCCGGATTCGGCGACGATGTGCTCTTCGCCCACAAGACCGGCACCCAGCATCGCCGCACCTGCGATGCCGGCATTGCCCAGCGCGGCAGCCAGCGCCAGGTAGCGGTGGTGGCCTGCACCCGCGGGCCTGTGGATGTCGTTCCTCACGAGCGGCTGCTGTCCGAGGTGGGGGCGGCCATCGAGGCCAGCGGCGTGCTAAGCTTGCCAGTCCCAACCCTAGACTGATGTTCAGGAGAAGTATCCATGGCCCGCGCCAGCGCACGTCACATTCTGGTCGACAGTGAAGATAAGTGTCTCGCCCTCAAGCAGGAAATCGAAGCCGGCAAGGACTTTGCCGAGGTCGCCAAGGCCCATTCGTCCTGCCCCTCGGGGCGCCAGGGCGGAGATCTGGGCAGCTTCGGCCCGGGACAGATGGTGCCCGAGTTCGACAAGGTGGTGTTCAGCGCCGAGCTGAATCAGGTCCAGGGGCCGGTCAAGACCCAGTTCGGCTATCATCTGCTGGAAGTCACCGAGCGCAGCTAACGCTGTTGTTTACCGGCGGTAAACGCCGAGTTGAGCGCCGCGGTGCTTAGCGAGGGACGCCGGGGGCAGGCCGACGTCAGGCCTGCCCACGGATCAGTCCCGAGCGACGTTTAATCGCGTCGGCTTGACGTTAATGGGTATTCGCTTTCGCCAAGGAGACCGCCATGAATGAAGAAGCCTTCAATCTGAGCCTGCGCAAGTTTCTCAAGACCGTGGGCGTGAGTTCGCAGCGCGAAATCGAGCAGGCCGTCGACAAGGCCCGCGCCGAGGGGCGTATCAGCGGCAGCGAGTCGCTGCCGGCGACCATGACGCTCAACGTCGAGGGCCTCGATCTCACGGTCACCTTCGATGGCTCCATCGAGCTTGAATGATCTGAGCCAGGCGGCGCTGCCCGATGCGCTGGGCGCCGCCGAGCCGATCATTCGCATCAGCGGCCTCGAGAAGACCTATGCCGGCGGCTTTCACGCCCTCAAGGCAGTCGACCTGAGCATTCGTCGCGGTGAGATCTTTGCCCTGCTGGGCCCCAATGGCGCCGGCAAGACGACCCTGATCAGCGTGGTCTGCGGCCTGGTCAATCCCAGCGCCGGTGAGGTGCGGGTCGACGGCTTCGACAGCGTGCGCGACTACCGCCAGGCGCGGTCGCGGATCGGGCTGGTCCCCCAGGAGCTCACCAACGAGGCCTTCGAAACGGTGTGGAACACGGTCAGCTTCAGCCGTGGACTGTTCGGCAAGCCGCCCAATCCGGCCCACATCGAGCGGGTGCTCAAGTCGCTGACGCTGTGGGACAAGCGCGACAACCGCTTGATCACCCTGTCGGGCGGCATGAAACGCCGGGTGCTGATCGCCAAGGCGCTGTCCCATGAGCCACGTATCCTGTTCCTCGACGAGCCCACCGCCGGCGTCGACGTCGAGCTGCGCCGCGAGATGTGGGAGGTGGTGCGCCAGCTGCGCGACAGCGGCGTGACGATCATCCTGACCACCCACTACATCGAGGAAGCCGAGGAGATGGCCGACCGCATCGGCGTGATCAACGGTGGCCGCATCGTGCTGGTGGAGGAGAAGGCGGCGCTGATGCGCAAGCTCGGCAGCAAGCAGCTTACCCTGCACCTGCAGGCGCCGCTGGACGCCGTGCCGGCGAGCCTGACCGGCTACGACCTGCAGCTGGCGGCTGATGGCAGCGAGTTGATCTACAGCTATGACGGTGCCGAGGAGGGCAGCGGCATCACCGCCTTGCTGGGTGATCTCGACGCCGCCGGCATTGCCTTCAAGGACCTGCACACCCGCCAGAGTTCGCTGGAGGATATCTTCGTCGACCTGGTCAAGGAGCGCCCATGAATCTGTATCCGGTGCGTGCCATCTACGCTGCGGAGATGGCACGTACGCGTCGCACCCTGCTGCAGAGCATCGTATCGCCGGTGATCTCCACCTCACTCTACTTCGTGGTGTTCGGTGCCGCCATCGGCTCGCGCATCAGCGAGATCGACGGGGTCAGCTACGGCGCCTTCATCGTGCCCGGGCTGATCATGCTGATGCTGCTGACCCAGAGCGTCTCCAATGCCTCGTTCGGGATCTTCTTTCCCAAATTCTCGGGCAGCATCTACGAGCTGCTGTCGGCGCCGATCTCGCATATCGAGATCGTCATCGGCTATGTCGGAGCCGCGGCCACCAAGTCGATCGTGCTGGGGCTGATCATCCTGGCCACGGCCGGGCTGTTCGTGCCGCTGGAGATCGCCCATCCGCTGTGGATGCTGACCTTCCTGGTGCTCACCGCGGTGACCTTCAGCCTGCTGGGGTTCATCATCGGCATCTGGGCCGACGGCTTCGACAAGCTGCAGCTGGTGCCGCTGCTGGTGATCACGCCGCTGACCTTCCTCGGCGGTAGTTTCTATTCCATCGACATGCTGCCGCCGGTGTGGCAGACCCTGACCCTGTTCAATCCGGTGGTCTATCTGGTCAGCGGCTTCCGCTGGAGCTTCTACGGCATCAGCGACGTCAGCCTGATGGCCAGTGTGGCGATGATTCTGGTGTTCCTGGCGCTGTGCCTGGCGGTCATCGCCTGGATGTTCCGCACCGGCTACCGCCTCAGGCCGTGACTCGCCGTGCCGTGTTGCACTTTCTTCTTCCTGTCAGAATGTGACCTATGCCCGTATTGCAAAGCATCGTCCATCGCCTCGAACCCGGCAGCGACAGTGATCGCCTGGTGGTCAGCGCGGCCCCCGAGGTCCATCCCGAGAGCGCGGTGATGGCCGAGCTGGTGGCTGCCATCAGCGATGCCTACAACCCCAAGCCCAAGGGCTGGGGAGCCTTCGCCGAGGGCGAGTCGGCGAGCCCGCTGGCCGGCTGGCTGACCGCCTATCTCGACGCTGAGCGTGACTTTGCCGATATCACCCGAGCAATTGCCGAGCGGCTGGCCGGCCTGCTCGAGGATCGCCTCTCGGTGGGCGGCTATCTGGTGTTCGACCACAGCCGCCGTGGTGAGGCGGACAGCATCAGCCTGGCGCTGGTCCAGCAGCGCCAGGGTATCGGCATCGATGCCGACCATCGCGCGGTAGCGGCCGCCCAGCTCAACCTCGGCCAGCTGACGCTGGCGGCGCGCATCAACGTCAGCCAGTGGCGCAGCGATTCACCCGGCGCGCAGTACGTCTCCTTTCTCAAGGACCGCGGCGGCAAGAAGCTCGCCGAGAGTCTGGTCGAGCTGCTTGGCGTCGAAGAGAGCATCGATGCGCCCAGCGAAACCCGCACCCTGCTCAAGGCGTTCAGCGACTACGTCGAGCAGGGCGACTTCGATGAGGCGGCCAGTCGCGAGAAGACCGATGCCCTGGTCGATTATGCCAGTGAGCAGCTCAGCCGCGGCGAGCCGATCACCCTTGATGAGCTGTCGGCGCTGGTCGACGAGCAGCAGCCCAAGGCGTTCTACGAGCATATCCGCCACGCCGACTACGGGCTGGCTGCGGAAATCCCCCCCGACAAGCGCACCCTCAATCAGTTTCGGCGCTTCACCGGGCGCGCTGCGGGGGTCTCGATCAGCTTCGACTCGCACCTGCTGGGCTCGAGCGTCGAATATGACGAAGCGCGTGAGCGTCTGATCATCAAGACCTTGCCCAGTCAGCTGCGCGATCAGCTCAAGCAACGACAGAAGGGAACCTGATCTCGACTATACTTGTCGCTAGTTAGAGACAGATAACGCTGTATGCCGAGAGGGGACCTTCTCGGCAATCGTTCACATGGATGGGGAGTATCATCATGCAACGCCTGTATTTTCTGGCACCCAATGCCGACACCACGTCAGACATCGCCGATGAGCTGAACCAGATGGGTCTTACCCAGGACGAGCTCCACGTGGTGGGACGTAACTGGAAGCCGCTGGAACGTGAGGGGGTACCGGTGGCTACCGTGCGCGAGACCACCGACGTAATGAACGCGCCCAAGCGCGGCGTGCCTGTTGGCGCCGGCCTGGGGGCGGTGCTGGGCGTCGTGGTGCACTATGTGCTGGGGCCTAGCCTGGTGGTGATCGTGCCGGCGATGGCGGTCTTTGGCGGCCTGTTCGGGCTCTGGACCAGCACCATGATCGGTGTCTCGGTCAAGGACGTGAAGGTCAGCAAATACAAGCGTGAGCTCAACCGCGGCTCGCTGCTGATGATCGCCGATGTCCCCAGCGAACGCGAAGAGACCGTCAAGGAGATGGTGCGTCGTCACCACCCCGAGGTGGTGATCGACAAGATCACCGCCCGCGACGAGGCGCGGCCGGTCGGCAAGGGCCACTGATGGAGTCGTTTTTGCATGCTTGATTCGATTCAGCAATTCTTCCAGCGCACCCTGGCCGAGCCTGAGGCCAGGGAGGACCGGGCCCTTACCCTGGAACTGGCCACTGCGGCGCTGCTGTGCGAGGTGATGCGCGCCGACTATGCCACCAGTGAGGCGGAACTCGCCACCCTGCGTCGCATGCTGGTCGAGCGCTATCACCTCAGCGATGCGGCGGTCGACGAGCTGATGGCGCTTGCCCGGCACGAAGTCGAGGAGGCCGTCGACCACTACCAGTTCGTCAGTCTGATCAAGCAGCACTACGGCTACGCCCAGCGCTGTGAACTGGTGAAGCTGATGTGGCAGTTGGCCTGGGCCGACGGCAGCATCGACCCGCTCGAGGAGCACCGCATCCGGCGCCTGGCCGAACTGCTCCACGTCGGGCACAGCGATTTTATTCTCGCCAAGCTGGCGGTGCAGGAGGCGCGTGGCGCAGGCAAGGACTCGGCATGAGCGACGCTGCCTCAGCGCCACGCACACTGGGCGAGCTGCTCGAGCGCCTGCAGCGCATCGATAGCCGTGACGGCCGGGCAAGTCTCGATGATGTGCTCGACGAGCTGGGGCGAAGGGCCTTCGGGCCGCTGCTGCTGCTGGCCGGTATCGTCACCATGGTGCCGGTCATTGGCGGCATTCCCGGCGTGCCGACCGTGATGGCCGGCCTGGTGCTGCTGGTGGCCGTACAGCTGCTACTGCAGCGGCAGGCCATCTGGCTGCCACGCTGGCTGCTCGAGCGCAGTATAGCGCTTGCCTCGCTGCACAAGGCGTGCGCCTGGCTGATGCCACCGGCAAGAGTGCTCGACACGCTGCTGCGCCAGCGCTGGGCTGCACTGGTCGGCGACCACGCGGTGTTGGCGATAGCGATCTGCTGTATCGGGGTGGCGTTGATGATGCCACCCATGGAGCTCGTGCCATTTTCGGCCAACGGCGCCGGCCTTGCGCTGAGCGGCTTCGGCCTGGCGCTGATGGCCAAGGACGGCCTGATGGCGCTGCTCGCCTTCGCGGTCAGTATTGCTACGCTGATAGCCATCGTTGCCGGACTGAGCTGACCGGGCGTGACGTCCAAATCCCTGACAAGGAAGCCTGCCATGGACAAGGTATATCTGATACTCAAGATCCTGATCACGCTGATCGTGATGGTGCTGTTCGTGCAGAACATCCGCGTGGTCGAGGTCAATTTCCTGGCCTGGAGCCTGTCGCTGCCGCTGGCCCTGCTGCTGGTGGTGGTCTACGTGCTGGGCATGGTCAGCGGCAAGAGCTTGATGGCGCTGGTCCGGCGCCTGCGCGCCTCGCGGCACTGACGCGCCGGCTACTCCACGGTGGTGATCACCGCATGGCGCGGGTCGACGTGCCAGGCCACGCCGACCCGGTCGCTGTGCTCGAGCTCGGCGATGACCTGGCCGCCCAGCAGCAGGATGATGGCGCCGACCTCGAGGCTCAGCAGCACCACGATCAGCGTGGCCAGCGAGCCGTAGATCACGTTGACGAACGAGATCTGGGCGAAGTAGATCACCAGCAGCAGCCTGACCCCCTCCCACAGCAGCGCGGCGACGAAACCGCCCACCAGCGCCCGCCGTAGCGCGATGCGTACCACGGGTAGCACCTTGTAGACGGCGCTGAACAGCGCAAACACGCCGGCGAAGCTGAACAGATTCAGCGCTGCCTGCGAGAATCCCGCCAGCGGCAGCTCGCGGCCGAGGATTGCCAGCCACAGGTCGTTGATGGCGCTGGCCATCGACACCAGCAGGGTCAGCCCGAGGATACCGCTGGCGAGCACTAGCATGAAGGCGTAGGGCAGCAGCGCCGACACCCAGGCGCTGCGTCGGCTGGGGTTGTCGGGCTGGTGGAAGATGATCGCCATGGCGTCTTCCAGCATGCGAAAGGCGAACGAGCTGAAGAGCAGCAGTACCAGCAGCCCCAGCGTGCCGATGGCATCCCGCGAGTCGACCAGGGCGCGCACCGCCTCGAGCAGGATATCGGCATGCGCCGGGGCCAGATGCTGGGTCTGCACTGCCATCACCCCGAGCAGGTGCTGCTCGTCGACCACGCTTGCCAGCAGCACCGCCAGCAGCGCCAGCAGCGGCACCACCGAAAGCAGTACGTTGTAGCCAACGCCGCCAGCCAGCAGGACGCCGCGATTGCGTATGAAGGCGACCAATACGCGCCAGGAGAAGCGGGCCAGACGGACCAGTAGCAGGGCATGCCAGCGGCGCATGGTTTGCATCGATGTCTCCTTATGGATGAGGCTCCTTGGCTATCCGTCGCCACGTAGTTATCGTAACCTGCGGCCATGCCTTGGTTTCAGGGTACTCCCCACCGCGCTCGCCATCCATCTGCAGGGAGCTTGACGATTGCACGACGCAGGAAAAATTCCCGGAACCTGGCGCCACACCCTTGCGTTTCTTCTCGCCTTCACTCTCCTCCTGGGGCTCGGCTGGCAGGGCATGCGCGTGCAGCAGGCGCTGCTCGGTGCCAATGCCGAGGTCAATCACAGCCTCGAGTTGATCACCGTCATCCAGGACATGCTGCTGACGCTGCAGGATGTCGAGACCGGTGAGCGTGGGTTCGTGATCACCGGCCAGCCGGCCTATCTGCAACCCTACCGCGAGGCCCGCGAGCGGATCGCCGATGAGCGCGCAGCGCTGCAGCTGCTGCTGGAGCGACGCAGCGTTGCCGACCAGCAGGTCCTGTCCGAGCTCGATGAGCTGATCGCCCGGCGCCTCGACATCAGTCAAGCCAATATCACGGTGCGCGAGAGCGACGGGCTGGAAGCCGCCTCGCTGCGTCTGCTGGCGGCGGGTGGACGCCAGACCATGGATCGTCTGCGCCTGAGTCTGGGTGCCCTGGAGCGCGATGAGCGCAGCCGCCTGGCCGCGGATACCCAACGCGCTGCCGATCAGGCCGAGCGGGCGCGCTGGTTGGGTCTGTTCGGTGCGCTATTGGCCGGCGGCCTGCTGCTGGCGGCGTTCATGTCGGTCAGTCGCAACCTGCGGCTGCGCCGTCAGCTGGCGCTCGAGGCGCTGCAGCGCGAGGCGCGTATGGCGGCACTGCTCGAGGCGGTGCCCGATGAACTCTATCGGATCGTGCCGGGGCAAGGGGTGAGCCGCTTGCGCCAGCAGGATTCGACATCGTCGCCGGTGGACACGCCGTTTGCCGAGGCGTTGCTCGGGCGGCTTGGCGATCATGATGATGAGCTGCTGCATAGCTTCATGTGGCATGCCGCCAGCGGTGAGGAGTTCGAAGTGCGCATGCTGCCGACCCGCGACGGCGAGTACCTGGCGGTGTGCCGGGATGTGACCGATCGCCTGCGCAGCCGGCGGCGGCTGCGTGACCAGCAGACCTTCCTGCGCAGCATCGTCGATGCCGACGAGAACCTGATCTTTGCCCGTGACGTCAGCGGCCGCTTTCGCATGTGCAACCAGGCATTCGCTGCCTTCGTGGGCGTCAGCCCTGGCCAGCTCGAAGGACGCAGCGCCGCCGAGCTGCGCCACGGCCAGTGCCTGCTGCCGCTGATGGCCGGTGACAGCGAGCTGCTGGCCGGCAAGCCGGAGCAGCGTGCCATGGCCCTAGAGGTGCGGGACGCCGAAGGCCATACCCGCTGGCTGCAGCTGCTCAAGCGCCCGCTGACGCTGTCCGACGGCAGTCGCTACCTGTTGGCAGTGGCGGTGGATATCACCGAGCGGCGCCAGATGGAGCAGATGAAGGCCGAGTTCATTGCCACCGTCAGTCATGAGTTGCGCACCCCCTTGACGGCCATTCGCGGCGCCGTAAGCATGCTCAGCAGCGGCATGGCGGGCGACATGCCCGAGGCAGCGACGCCGCTGCTGGAGATCGCCGATCACAACAGCGAGCGGCTGGTGCGACTGATCAACGATATCCTCGACATCGAAAAGCTCGAGTCCGGTCGCCTGTCGTTTCACTGGGAAGCGCTGCCGCTGGCGACGCTGGTCGAGGCGGCGCTGCGCGACAACACGCCGCTGGCGGCGAGTTTCGACGTCACCCTGGTGGCCGAAGGGAACCCCGTTGATGCCCTGGTCGAGGTCGACCGCCACCGCTTTGCTCAGGTCATGGCCAATCTGATCTCGAATGCCTGCAAGCACTCGCCGCCGGGCTCGCGGGTGGTCGTCAGTCAGACCCGGCGCGGGTCGAGCTGGCTTGAGGTGGCGGTGAGCGATCAAGGCTCGGGGATTCCGCTGACGTTCCAGCCGCGGGTCTTCGAGCGCTTTGCCCAGGCCGATGCCTCGGATCGGCGTCGTACCGGCGGTACCGGGCTGGGCCTGGCGATCACCCAGGCGCTGGTTGCAGAGATGCGCGGCGAGATCGACTTTACCTCGACGCCGGGCGAGGGCAGCTGTTTCCAGATACGCCTGCCGCGCCCTGATCCATCGTCAGTCACCGTTGCCAAGGAGGCTCCATGAACGAAGCAGTCGGTAGCGCCAGTGCGCCCAGCATTCTGATGGTCGAAGATGAGGATGACATCGCCTTTTTGATCCGCTTTCTGCTCGAGCGTAACGGCTACGCCGTCGAGCATGCCGCCGACGGTCGCCAGGCGCTGGAGCGTATTGCTCAACCCGCGGACATTAGCCACGTTCCCGATCTGGTGCTGCTGGATATCATGCTGCCCTACCATGACGGGCTGGAGATTCTCGAACGCTTGCGAGCCGAGCCGGCCTGGCAGTCGGTACCGGTACTGATGCTGACTGCCAAGGCGCGCGAGGCCGATATCGTCCGGGCGCTGGAGCTGGGCGCCGACGATTACGTGACCAAACCCTTTCAACCCGACGAACTGCTGGCGCGGTTGCGTCGCTTCATGAGGAGACGT
Source organism: Franzmannia qiaohouensis (assembly GCF_031451695.1). Lineage (NCBI taxonomy): Bacteria > Pseudomonadati > Pseudomonadota > Gammaproteobacteria > Oceanospirillales > Halomonadaceae > Franzmannia > Franzmannia qiaohouensis. Next base: position 143,171 of record NZ_JARWAM010000008.1, on the reverse strand, counting down.
TGATGCGTGGGGCAAGACTGCGCCTGGGGATATTGGCGCTGGTAGCAGTGATGGGCAGCGAGGCGGTGGCCGAGGAGCGGCGCCTGGAAGGCGAGATATCCTATCGCTATGACAGCCTGGACAGTGGCTTTGCCGACTGGCAGGCCCAGCGACTCGATCTGCAGTCGAGCCGCCGCGGTGAACCCACCTGGTACGGCGCGGCGCTGCGCGAGCGGCGCTTCGGCAGCTGGGACGAGGGGCTCGAATTGGGGGCGGCCGTGCCGCTGGGCGACGACTGGGTGCTGCAGCCCGAGATGGGAAGAACCTTCGGCGCGGACTTCCTGCCCGAGTGGTATGCCGACCTGCGCCTGCAGCGACGCCTGCCGCAGGGCTACGTCGGCAGCGCCAGCCTGCGCCGCACCCAGTACGACGCCTCGCGGGTGGATCGTCTGGCACTCGGCGCCGAGCGCTACTGGGGCAACTGGCGCGCCGCCTATACCCTCAACGTCAGTGATGTCCAGGGGGCCGGCAACCCGGTAGGGCATGCCGTGGCCCTTGATCACTACTACCGTGAGCGCAGCCTGATCGGCCTGCGCGCCAGTACCGGCCGTGAAGAGGAGGGCTTGCCTGGGGGACAGGTGGTCACCAGCGACGTGACCGCCTTCGCCGTGCGCGGACGCCACTGGCTGGATGCCGACTGGGCCCTGTCGTGGGAGCTGGGCACCCTCAGTCAGGGGGATCTCTACGACCGGCACGGCATCCAGCTGGGCGTGCGGCGTGCCTTTTGAGCTAGGCGTCGTGCTGGCGCAGCTCACCAGCCTGCCAGAGGATCCGGCGCTGCGCCTGGCGCTGTACATCGCCATGGCCCTGGCGCTGCTGACCCTGGCGGTGATGGCGCAGGTGCTGGTGCTTGCCGAGCTTGCCACGCGGCGCGAGGCTCGTCGCCAAGCTTTCATTGCCGCCTGGCGGCCGCATCTGGCCGCCTGGAGCATGGTGCCCGATACCGACAGCTTGCCGGCTGCGCCGCATGGCCGCCGCGAACGGCTGTGGTTCCTGCTGCTGTGGAGCCGCATGCAGCGCCAGCTGCGCGGCACCGCGCGGGAGCGGCTCAATGAACTGCTCGGGCGTCTCGGCATGCTTGGCCCGGTACTCGGGTTGCTCGACAGCCGCGCCGCGCATCGCCGCCTGGTGGCGCTGAGCTGCCTGCGCTACCTGGGCGATGCGGAGCAGTGGCCGGCGGTCTTGCCGCTGCTCGACTCGCGCAACGCGGCTGTCTCCCTTGCCGCCGCCCAGGCGCTGGTGGCGATGGATCCGGCGCACGCCATGCAGCGCATCATTCCGCGGGTGGAGGAGCGCCGCGATTGGGCACTGCCGCGTCTCGAGGCGCTGTGTCAGCAGGCCGGTCGCCAGGCGGTCAGCGAGCCGCTGCTGGCTCAGCTGAGCGCCTCCCAGGGCAGTATCGGGCGCGCCGTTGGGCTACTGGCATGGGCCGAGCCAGGCCAGGCCGCGCCCTGGGCGCGACGCTTCCTGGCCGAGCTGCCTGCGGATGTGCAGGCGTTGGATGACGAGGCGCGCGACGCGGCGCTGCGTAGCCTGGGTGAGCTGCGCGATCCGCGCGACCGCGAGCTGCTGATGGCGTATCTCGACAGTGAGTCTCCAGCGCTGCGGCTGGCGGCGCTGGCGGCCCTGCGCCGCCAGGCCGGCGCCGATGATGTGGCGCTGTTTACCCCGCTGCTCGCCGATCCCAACTGGTGGGTGCGCCAGGCGGCGGCGGATGCGCTGGTGGCGCTGCCCGGCGTGGATGTCGCGACGCTGACGACGCTGCTCGAAACACTTGCCGACCGCTACGGCCAGGATGCTCTGCGCCGCGCCATGGCCGAGGGAGGGCACGAATGAACGTGTTGGCAACGCTGGCAGCCATCGACTGGATCTGGTGGAGCCAGGTCTTCTTCATTGGCTATTTCTTGCTGCTCAACGGCGGTTACCTGGCGCTTAACCTGCTGTCGATGGTCAGCCTGAGACGCTATATGCGGCAACGCGCCGAGCTCGGCGAGGATGCCCCCTATCTGGGCGTCGAACCAGCGGTCTCGGTGCTGGTGCCGGCCTATAACGAGGCGGCGACGATTCGCATCTCGGTGCTGTCGCTGCTGCAGCTGCAGTACCCGGAGTTCGAGGTGGTGGTGATCAACGATGGCTCCAAGGACGAGACCCTGGAGGTGCTGATCGAGGCATTCGAACTTGAAGCCTACCCCGAGCCGCTGCGCCGCACGGTACCCCACCAGGAGGTGTTGGGCGTCTACCGCTCGCGGCGCTACGCCAACCTCAAGGTGCTCGACAAGGCCAACGGTGGCAAGGCCGACGCCCTCAATGCCGGCATCAATGCCGCCCGCCACGGCCTGTTCTGTGCGGTGGACGCTGACTCCATCCTGCAGCGCGACAGCCTGCTGCGAGTGGTGCAGCCGTTCCTCGAGGACGAGCGGACGGTGGCGGCAGGAGGCACCGTGCGCATCGCCAACGGCTCACGGGTACGCGGTGGTTTCCTGCTGGAGGCGGGGATTCCCCGCAGCCTGCTGGCGCGCTTCCAGATCGTCGAGTATCTGCGCGCCTTCCTGTTCGGGCGTTTGGGCTGGTCGCCAATGAACGCGGTGCTGATCATCTCCGGCGCCTTCGGGCTGTTCGACCGCGAGCGGGTGATGGCGGTCGGCGGCTACAGCACCTCGACGGTGGGCGAGGACATGGAGCTGGTGGTGCGCCTGCACCGCTATCATCGCGAGCGGCGGCTGGCGTACCGCATCCACTACTTGCCCGACCCGATCTGCTGGACCGAGGCGCCGGAGGACCTGGGCACCCTGGGCCGCCAGCGAAGCCGCTGGCAGCGCGGCCTGGCCGAGAGCCTGAGCCGCCATGCGCGGCTGGCCACCAGCCCTAGGGGCGGGGCGCCGGGGCACCTGGCCTGGCCGTTCATGACGCTGTTCGAGTGGCTGGGGCCGCTGGTCGAGGTGGGCGGCTATGTGTTCATGATCGTCGGCTTCAGCCTGGGCATCATTGCGCCGCTGGCGCTGACGGTGTTCCTGCTGGTGGCGATTGGCATGGGCATCCTACTGTCGGTCAATGGCCTGCTGCTGGAGACACTGTCGTTTCGTGTCTACCAGCGGCGCCGCGACATGCTGCGGCTGTTCCTGGTCGCCATCGTCGAGAACTTCGGCTATCGCCAGCTCAATACCCTGTGGCGCTGCCGCGGACTGTGGCAGTGGTTTGCCCGCCGCAAGCACCAGTGGGGTGCGATGAAGCGCAGCGGGCAGTGGGGCAGTGAATGAGCGCTAGTCGGTCTCGAGCAGCGTCTCGACCAGGGCGTTGAGACGGCCCTGGAACTGGCCGCCGGGGGAGGGCGGATTGGGGTTCGAGGTGATTGCGATCGTCAGCTCGCGTGCGGGAATCACGTACAGCGCCTGGCCGCCGAAACCGCGGCCGTAATAGGCCGGCTCGTCGGCCAGGGTAGTGATGAACCAGCCGTAGCCGTAGCCGTCGTTGGTCCAGGGTGAGCTGCCGCGGGCGGCCCAGGAGTCTTCGACCCAGCCCTCGGGCAGAATGCGCTGGCCGTTGAGCTGGCCGTCGTGGCGATAGAGTTCACCAATCTGGATCAGCGCCCGCGGCGATAGCAGCATATCGTTGCCGCCGAAGTAGATGCCCTGGGGGTCGCGCGCCCAGGCCGGAATGTTGATCGACAGCGGCTCGCCGAGCAGTCGCTGGGCGAGTGCCAGGGTCGATTCGCCGCTGGCGCGGGTCAGCGCCGCCGAGAGCAGATGGCTGGAGCCAGTCGAGTAGAGCATGCGCCCACCGGGCTCATCGACGAATGGCCGCCCCAGAGCGTCTGCCACCCAGTCGGGGCTGGCGACCCAGCTGCCGTAGTTGCTACCCGAGGTCCGTTCTAGCCCCGCCTGCAGGGCCATCAGGTGCCCGATCGTGATGTCGTTGACGCGCGGGTCGGCGCCGGCGGGTACGCGATCGCCGAGCAGCCCGACCAGCGACTGGTCGACATCCTCGAGTACCCCCGCCTCAATGGCTGCGCCGGTGAGGGCTGCCAGCACCGTCTTCGACAGCGACTTGACGTTGGCGGGCGCAGCAGTGCCGGGTCCGCCCTGATGATGATCGAGGACGATCTCGCCGTCATGGGCCACCACCAGTGCATGCACCCTGTCGAGCCGCTCGGTGGCCGCCTGCATGGCTGCCAGGGCCTGCTCGGAGGGGCCGCTGGCAGCTGCGCTGGCGGCCATCAGCCCGCTCAGGGCAAGACCTGCCAGCGTGCTGATAAGGGCGCGTATCCCTCCCGGGGGCGAGACAGGCATAGGGCAATCTCCTTGTAGGTTGGCCTGGCTTCGAGCCGCATCCGATGCGGTTGGTTCCCGGCCCGTTGCGTCAGGGGTGGCATGTTGCGGCAGGTGTGCAAGGCGGCTGAGGGCTGCTAGGCTGGAATCGTCGGCGAAACGAACGCTGGCTGATCTGGGCAATGGCGTGCCGTCAGGATGACGCCGCGTTGTCCATTACTTACCCCACTGCAAGGAGTGCTGCCATGCGAAGCATCATCTATATCATCGGTTTGATCGTCGTGGTCATGTTCGTGCTGTCTCTGCTCGGCCTGCGCTGAGCCGCGCCCAGGGCATGGCCATGTACGGTGCGTCCCGCTGTCGGCTGCTACTGGCGGCGGGGTTGGCGCTGACCGCCACGCTACTCGGCGGTTGCGCCGCCCGGGTCATGCCCGAAGCACAGATCGATACTCCGCAGCCGGTTTATCTGGTCGACCACGGTCGTCACGCCAGCCTGGTGATTCCCCACGAGAATGGCCTTACGCGCTACTCATTCGGTGAGTGGCGCTGGTACGTGGAGGGTCGGCGTGGCGCCAGGGCTGGATTGTCGGCGCTGCTATGGCCGACCGCAGGCGGGCTTGGTCGCAAGGAGCACGCGGCGCTCGAGGCGCCGCCGCTCCCCGCGCGGGTTACGCCTGAAGGCCGCCAGCAGGTGTATGCCTTGAACGCCGAAGCCGCGCGCGTCGAGGCGCTGCGTCGACGGCTCGATGGCTATCATGCCGCTGCGCCCGAGTCACCTGTCTACAGCGAGACCTTCGGGCTCTACTTCGTGCCCTACTCGCGCGACTACTGGGCCGCGCATCAGTCCAACCTCAAGGTCGTTGAGTGGCTCGAGGAGCTGGGTATGCAGGTGCAAGGCTCGGCCTGGCTATCGCGTTGGCGCATCGTGGAAGATTGACGGCGAGGATTTTATGCTGAGGCTCAACAATCGGTAACAATCAGTTGGCTCACTTTCCTGATCGCCGTGAGTGTGTATGCTGAATGGTGAGCCTTACCCTAGCGTCGTGTAGGCAGTGGCGGCGTCCATACGCAGTTACCAAGGGGAAACCACAAGATGGCACAACAGTCGATGAGTGAACTCTCACGAGACAACCGGGTACGCATCCTCGCCGGCGTGGCGGTGATCGCGCTGGTTTACGCGCTGATTGCCAGCTCCGGCGCGAGCTCTGCGCGCGAGGAGCGCGATAGCCTCGAGGAGCGCGTGGCGGTGCTCGAGGGCGAGAACGATGCATTGCGCAGTGAAGTCGACACCTTCGCCGAGGCCCAGGGCAGCGTAGAAGAGGCGCAGCAAGAGCTGTCCGCGCTCGAAGCCGATGCTGAGTCGGCCCGCGAGCGTCTTGCCGAGGTCGAGAACGAACTGGCCGCCAGCGAGTCGCAGCTGGCCGAGCAGGAGGCCGCCTACGAGCAACGCCAGGCGGAAATGGAAGAGGAGCTCGACGCTCGTCGCCAGGAGCAGGAAGAGGAACTCGACGCACGCCGACAGGAGCAAGAGGAGCAGCTCGAGGCGAGTCGCGATGAGGTCGAGGAGCTCGAGCAGCAGGCGCAGTCGCTGGATGAGCAGATCGCCCAGAAGCAGGCCGAGCTTGAATCGCTGGAGTCTCAGGCAGCCGAAGCGCGTGAAGCGCGTGATAATGCTCGCGAAGCATTCGAGGGTCTGGAGGAGCAGATCACCGAGGCCGAAGGGCGCCAAGCCGAACTGGCTAGCCAGTTCGAGTCGCGCCAAGCACGTATCGAGGCGCTGCAGGAAGAGATCGAGGCGCTGGAAGGCCAGGCTGAGGAGCGCGAGGCGACTCTCGAAGAGCTGGATGCCCAGATCGCGGCCTCCCAGCGTAGCTTCGACCACGTCGAAGAGGGCCTCGAAGCTGTTCTCAACGAGTACGAGGCAGCTGAGGCACAGGTCGAAGAAGCCGAGGCGCGCCTCGACGAGCTTTCCGAGCAGACCGCTGCCCGTACTGAGCAGCTCGAGCGTCTTGAAGCCCAGCTGGCCAGCTGGCGTGACGAGCTCAGTGAGCTCGAGGCCAGCCTTGAAGCAGCAGCGGCGCAGCAGGAAGATGACGAGTGAACTGATCTGACGCCTGCGGCGCAGAGTCATGACCCGGCGGCGAGCATCCAGCTCGCCGCTTTTTTTGGTGAGTCAGGCTAAAGTTGAGCATGGCGCTTGGTTATAGCGCCCGCTGCCGGGTTATACTCGCCGTCACACCGACCGGTGCCGACCGGTCGCCATGATCGACCAGCAGGAGCAAGCCGTGATCGAAGGGGTAAAGCATATCGTTGCCGTGGCCTCGGGCAAGGGGGGCGTGGGCAAGTCCACCGTGACCGTTAATCTGGCCCTGGCGATGGCCGCCGAAGGCTATCGGGTGGGCCTGCTCGACGCCGACATCTACGGGCCCAGCCAGGCGCAGATGCTGGGCATCGGCGAGGGCGTGAGGCCCCAGCAGGCCGGCGAGAACCAGTTCCAGCCGCTCGAGGCCCACGGCATTCAGGCGATGTCGATGGCTTTCATGGTCGATATCAACGAGCCGATGGTATGGCGTGGTCCAATGGTGGCCGGTGCCTTCCAGCAGATGCTCAACCAGACCGCCTGGAACGACCTCGACTATCTGTTCATCGATATGCCGCCGGGTACCGGCGACATCCAGCTGACCCTGGCGCAGAAGGTGCCGGTGTCGGGGGCAGTGATCGTTACCACGCCGCAGGACATCGCCCTGCTCGACGCGCGCAAGGGCATCGAGATGTTCCGCAAGGTCAATGTCCCGGTGCTCGGCGTGGTCGAGAACATGAGCCTGCACGTCTGTTCCGAGTGCGGACACAGCGAGCCGATCTTCGGCGCTGGCGGCGGCGAGCGCATTGCGGCTCAGTACGAGACCCGCCTGCTTGGCCAGCTGCCGCTGACGCTGTCGATTCGCGAACAGTCCGACAGCGGGCGGCCGACGGTGATCAGTGACCCCGACAGCGAGGCAGCAACGACCTTCCGTAACATGGCGCATGCTGTGGTCGAAGGCGTCACTGGCCAGCAGCCCCAGGGGCCTAGCATCAGCTTCGGCGACTGAACGCCGGCATTGCCAGCTTTGTATTCGTTGAACGGGCCGTTATCATAACGGCCCGATTTCTTTCTGGCCGCGTTACGGCGCGGCACGCTTCGCCCCACCAAGGACGCCCCGATGAGTATCAAATCCGACAAGTGGATCCGCCGCATGGCCGAGCGGGAAGGCATGATCGAGCCCTTTGAGCCCGACCAGGTGCGCTACGTGGACGAGCGTCGGGTGATCTCCTACGGGACCTCGAGCTACGGCTACGACGTGCGCTGTGCCGACGACTTCAAGGTGTTCACCAATATCCACTCGGCGGTGGTCGATCCCAAGGCCTTCGACGAGAAGAGCTTCGTCGACATCAAGGGTGATGTCTGCGTGATTCCGCCCAACTCCTTCGCCCTGGCGCGCACGGTGGAGTATTTCCGCATTCCGCGCAGCGTGCTGACGATCTGCCTGGGCAAGTCGACCTATGCGCGCTGTGGAATCATCGTCAATGTCACGCCGCTGGAGCCGGAGTGGGAAGGTCACGTGACCCTGGAGTTCTCCAATACCACCAATCTGCCGGCCAAGATCTACGCCAACGAAGGGGTGGCGCAGATGCTGTTCCTGGAGTCCGACGAGGTCTGCGATGTGTCTTACAAGGATCGTGGCGGCAAGTACATGGGGCAGCGCGGCGTGACGCTCCCCAGGACGTGAATGCTACTCCTCGTCCAGCTCTTCCGCCGCATCGGCATGTGACAGGCGCAGCCCCTGGGGCGGTAGCGGCATGCCGTCGAGGATAGGGCCCTGCTGGCCGAGCTGTAGACGCCCCTCCAGGAACCACTTCACTGCGATGGGATAGATCAGGTGCTCACGGGCGTGCACCTTGTCCTTGAGCGAGGCGGCGTCATCACCGGCATCCACTGTTACCGCGGCCTGCACCACCACCGGCCCACCGTCGAGCTCTTCGGTGACGAAGTGCACACTGCAGCCATGCTCGGTGACGCCGTCGTCCAGCGCCCGGGCGTGGGTGTCGAGCCCTTGATAGGCGGGCAGCAGCGAGGGGTGGATATTCAGCAGGCGGCCGTAGAAGCGCTGAACGAACAGCGGGGTCAGGATGCGCATGAAGCCGGCCAGCACGATCAAGTCGGGCTCGTGGCGTTCGATGACCTTGATCAGGGCGCCGTCGAAGGCCTCGCGGCTGTCGTACTCGCGATGCGGCAAGGCCACAGCATCGATGCCGGCGTCGCGGGCGCGCTTGAGGCCGTAGGCGTCGGCCTGGTTGGAGATCACCGCGACGATCTCGCCGCCCAGCTCATCGTAGGCCTGGGCGTCGATCAGCGCCTGGAGGTTGCTGCCGTTGCCGGAGATTAGCACTACCACGCGGCGCGCCTGGCTGGCCTCGGCGGTGAAGTCGTTGAGGGTGTCGCTGGCCGGGGAGGGAGCGTCGACGCTACGGCTCATAGCGAAAGATTCTCCAGTTGGACCTGGGCCTCATCAGCTTGCCGGGCGCTGATCTCGCCGAGGCGATAGACGCGCTCGCCCTGGGCCTCGAGGTGGGCCTGTGCCGCTTCCGCCTGCTCGGCGGAAACCACCACCACCATGCCGATGCCGCAGTTGAGCACGCGATGCATCTCGTGCTCGTCGACGTTGCCCTGCTGCTGCAGCCAGTCGAACACTGCCGGGCGCCTCCAGCGGGTCACGTCGACGTGGGCGGTAAGGTTGTCGGGGAGCACTCGCGGGATGTTTTCGAGCAGGCCGCCGCCGGTAATGTGCGACAGCGCATGCACCGCCACGCCGCTCTCCTTGATCAGCGATAGCAGCGGCTTGACGTAGATGCGGGTCGGGGCGAGCAGTGACTCGCGCAGCGACTGGCCGTCGAGCTCGGTGTCCAGCGGGACCGCCGCAACGTCAAGAATCTTGCGGATCAGCGAGTAGCCGTTGGAGTGTGGGCCGGAGGAAGCCAGGCCTAGCAACACATCGCCGGCGGCGACCTTACTGCCGTCGAGGATCTCGGACTTCTCGACCACTCCGACGCAGAAGCCAGCCAGGTCGTAGTCGCTGCCCTCGTACATGCCTGGCATTTCGGCGGTTTCGCCGCCGACCAGCGCGCAACCGGCCTGGAAGCAGCCTTCGCCGATGCCGGTCACCACGTCGGCGGCGATGTCGACATCCAGCTTGCCCGTGGCATAGTAGTCGAGGAACAGCAGTGGCTCGGCGCCGGCCACCACCAGGTCGTTGACGCACATCGCCACCAGGTCGATGCCAATGGTGTCGTGCTTGTCGAGGTCCATGGCCAGGCGCAGCTTGGTGCCGACACCGTCGGTGCCGGATACCAGTACCGGCTCGCGGTAGCCGCTGGGCAGTTGGCAGAGAGCACCGAAACCGCCTAAGCCGCCCATTACCTCGGGACGAGTGGTACGCTTGGCAACGCCCTTGATGCGCTCTACTAGCGCATTGCCGGCGTCTATGTCCACACCGGCGTCCTTGTAGCTGAGGGACGGCTGGGACGGCTGAGAGGAGTCGGACGAGCTGCGGGTCATGACCAATCCTGTCGAAATACGGCGAGAAAGATGGAGTGAAAACGCGGCGTGAATTGTAGCATCACCTGACGGCGCCCGCACCGCCGGTGCGTGGCAAATGCATGTGGTAGCGCCCACAGGAGTGGCGAATCAGCACCAGGGAGTAGAGGATGCGCAGAGAGTGGTGGTTGCTGGCCGTTGCGGCCGGCCTGGTGTGGCTGTTGATGCAGCTAGAGTCGATGTTGATGCCGTTCATCGCCGGGATGATCATCGCCTACCTAGGGGATCCACTGGCCAATCGACTGCAGCGTCTTGGCCTTTCCCGGCCGATGGCGGTGACCGGGGTGTTTCTGGTGTTGATTCTGGTGCTTGGTATCAGCCTGCTGATCCTGATCCCCCTCACTGTGCAGCAGGCGCGTCAGTTTGGCGAGGTGGTGCCGAATATATTCGCGTGGTTCGAGACGGCACTGGCGCCTCAGGTACAGGCCTGGACCGGCTACGACCTGCGCGGTGAGCTAGACAATGTCCAGGAAACCCTGGCCGAGCACTGGCAGGAAGCCGCCGGCCCTGCCGCCGAGATTCTGGGCCGTGTGGGACGCTCCGGGCGCGCCTTCCTGACCTGGATCACCTACCTGTCGCTGGTGCCGGTGGTGGCCTTCTATCTGCTGCTCGACTGGGAACGGCTGCTGCACAATATCCGCAGCCTGCTGCCGCGCCAGTGGGAGCCGGATGTGACGCGGCTGGCGAATCGCTGCGACGAGGTGCTGTCGGCCTTCCTGCGCGGTCAGCTGCTGGTGATGCTGTGCCTGGGGGCGATCTATGCGCTGGGCCTGACGGTGATGGGCGTGCGCTTCGGGCTGCTGATCGGACTGATGGCCGGCCTGGCGAGTATCGTGCCGTTTCTGGGCTTTATCGTCGGCATCAGCGTGGCGCTGGTGGTGGCGTTCTTCCAGTTCGGCAGCTGGCTGGCGCTGCTCGGCGTGGTGGTGGTGTTCAGCACCGGTCAGGCGGTGGAGAGCACGGTGCTGCAGCCCAAGCTGCTCGGCGACAAGATCGGCCTGCATCCGGTGGCGGTGATCTTTGCCGTGCTGGCCGGCGGCAATCTGTTCGGCTTCACCGGCGTGCTGCTGGCACTGCCCGCTGCAGCAGTCATCATGGTACTATTGCGAGAAGCCAAGGAACGCTACAAAAACAGTACCTTATATGATGCCGCGCGGAACGGCGACAGTGATGAGGAGCCCCCATGAGCCCTGGGCCTGCCCAGCTGCCGCTGGGTGTAGGATTGCGCGACGATGCGACCTTCGCCAATTTCCTGCCGGCTGGCAATGCCAGCCTGGTGCAGACGCTGCGTGCCCAGTGGCAGCCCCACGGTGAGCCGTTCCTGTTCCTGTGGGGGGCGAGTGGGGTAGGTCGCAGCCACCTGCTGCAGGCGGCCTGCCATGCCGCCACGGATCACGACAAGCGCGCCCTCTACCTGCCACTCGCTGAGTTGGGGCATTTTCCGCCGCACATGCTCGAGGACTCCGAGCGTCTCGACCTGGTGGCCATCGATGACCTTGACAAGGTGCTCGGGCGGCGGCGCTGGGAGGAGGCGCTGTTCCACGCCTTCAATCGACTGCGCGATGCCGGCAAATGCCTGGTGATCGCCGCCTCGGCGGCGCCGCGCCAGCTCGATGTGGCACTGCCCGACCTGGCCTCGCGGCTGAGCTGGGGTACCACCTTCCACGTCCACCCGCTCGATGATGAGCAGCGCCTGGCGGCGCTCAAGCTGCGAGCCAGCGTGCGTGGCATGCAGCTGCCCGATGAAGTGGCGCGCTACATGCTGCATCGTGGCCCGCGGCGTCTCGGCGAGATGTGCGACGCCCTGGACACCCTGGATCGAGCCTCGCTCTCTGCCCAGCGCAAGCTGACCATTCCCTTCGTCAAGCAGGCGCTTGGCTGGTAGCCCCTCGACTATTTCTTACACGCCGTGTTGTCCGAATCGGTCTACATTCAATGTGGGCTGCCGTGGCAATGCCACCAGGAGGTGCGCGACAGCAGTATTTCGGAGTGACCCCAGCAAGTACTACCGGTAACCATAAGAACCACAACTGACCGCCCGGATATGCGGTCGCCACTTCAGAGGTATCACCTCATGAAAGTTCTTGCAGTCTCAGTCACCTCGGCACTGTTGTTGGGGGCCGCCACTGCGTGGGCTCAGCCCACCAGCGACGAGGCCCTCGAACGCATGCGTGGCATGCAGACCACCGGCCAGTCGCTGGCCATGCAGACGGTGCCCCAGGACGGCGAGGTGGCCGATGCCATCCGCCGCAATCTTGAACGTATCCGCCTGCCGCCGGGATTCCGGATCGAGCTCTATGCAGTGGTGCCCGATGCACGCCATATGGCCGTCGGGCCCTCCAGCGGGGTGGTCTTCGTCGGCACCCGCAAGACCGACATGTGGTCGGTCACTGATCGCACCAAGAACCGCGTCGCCGACGAGGTCAAGCGCTTCGCACCGGCGATCTCCTTCACCCAGCCGGGGCCCTGTTTCACCTCGGACGGCTTCCTCTACGTGGCCGAACACAATCGCGTTCTGGTATTTCCGGCTGCTGAGTTCTTCTTCGAGGGGCCCGATGTGGCGGTAGATATCGTGGTACCCAGCGGTGAGTTGATCCCTGTCGAGGAGGAGAGCTTCAATCACGGTGCGCGGGTCTGTGCGCTGGGCGCTGACAACAAGCTCTACGTCTCGCTGGGCCAGCCCTACAACGTTCAGCCTGCCGAAAAGCGTGAGCTCTATGAGGAGATCGGCATCGGTGGAATCGTGCGCATGGAGCGAGACGGCAGCCGCCGCGAGGTGTTCGCCAAAGGAGTGCGCAACTCGGTTGGCATCACCTTCCATCCCGACACTGAGGAGCTGTGGTTCACCGACAATCAGGTCGACGGCATGGGTGACGATATCCCGCCCGGTGAGATCAACCATGCGCCCAAGCCCGGCATGCACTTCGGCATGCCGTGGTACGGCGGCGGTGACACCCGCACCGTCGACTATCGCGACGAAGAGCCCCCGGAAGGCCTGACATTCCCGGTGGTGGAAACGGTCGCCCATGCGGCGGACCTGGGGTTGACCTTCTACCGTGGCGAGATGTTTCCCGAAGCGTATCGCGGCGGCTTGTTCAGCGCTCAACGGGGCAGCTGGAACCGTTCTACGCCGGTGGGTGCGAGAGTGATGTTCACTCCCTTCGCCGAGGATGGCAGCGGGCCGAGTGGTGCCACCATCCCCTTTGCAGAGGGCTGGCTGGACGAGCGTAGCGGCGAGTACTACGGGCGGATCGCCGATGTTGCCCAACTGGCTGACGGATCGCTGCTTGTCTCCGACGATACCGCCGGTGCTATCTACCGGATCTCCTATGACTCCCCAGCGGCCCCTGAGAGCGAGACCTGAGGTGTATCGCTGATGCAATGGCCCCGTGCACGGGGCCATTGCTGGACGAACTATCGGGAGCGCTAATGATGTGTCTGACTCCTCCTGCTATCGCTTGCTCAACCACCCGCGGTTGGCCGGCAGCGCTGCTGCTGATGCTGCTGACGCTGCCGGCACTGGCGGCCAGCCCCGAAGCGGGGCGCACCAAGGCGCAGCAGTGCGCCGCCTGTCATGGTCTGGACGGCCTCAGTCGGCTGCCGGATGCGCCGCATCTGGCCGGCGACAGTGCCCTCTATCTGGCAGCTCAACTGCGTGCCTACCGCAGTGGGACGCGTCAGCACCCCCAGATGAGCATCATCGCCGCTGCCTTGAGCGATGAAGATATCGCCGATCTGGCCGCCTGGTACTCGGCGATTGCGATCAGCGTCGAGCTACCCTATGACGGGGGCGAGGCGCTCAGCGGCTCAGATTGACGTTGACGCGCTGGCCGCTGTTGAGCCTGACCTGATTGATGATGATACGCGGCCTGCCGTCGGACGGCGTGACGCTGCCCGAGACGTAGTAGTCGCCGGCCGGCAGGCCGTTGACGGTGAAGCGTCCGTCGTCGTCGGTGCTGGCCTGGCGGGTATAGGCCTGGGCGCGGGGGTCGGCGGGCGCCACGGCCTGTCCGGCCAGCGCCTTCTCGGCGGCTTCGGCAGAGTAGGTGGTGACCGGCGCCACCGAAACACGACTGTTGCGACCGACCACCGTGCCCGACGCGGTGTTGAGGGTCAGTCGGCCGCTGATAGAGCCGTTGCCGTGCTTCTCCAGCGCCGCGTATTCGGCCTCGGGGAAGGCCACTTCGCGGGCCACGCGGCCCGGCGGCGGGGCTTCATCAGGGTCACGCTCGGCCTCGGTGCCGACGTCGGTGACTTCGATGCGTTCCGGAGGCGGCCCGGGCGTGGTGTCGATCAGCTGGCAGCCGCTGACGGCCAGACCGGCGGCGACGATGATCAGGTATTTCATCAGACTCTTGGGCATTGCCTGTCTCCTACGTCCGTGTCTGCATCGCTGGGCTTGAGTCTATGTCGCTGTCATCCCCGGCGCCACCGTCACTTGAAAGCATGACGGGTCGCTACCATGGTAGAGGGAGGTGTCCTAGAGGCACGCATCGACAGGGAGGCGAGCATGACCAAGACACGACGCGAGCGCGACAGCATGGGCGAGCTGGAGGTGCCGGAGAGTGCCCTCTACGGCGCCCAGACCCAGCGCGCGGTGAACAACTTCCCGGTCAGCGGGCAGCGCCTGCCGATGGCCTTCATTCACGGCGTGGCCCACGTCAAGCTGGCGGCGGCGCGGGTCAACGCCGAGCTTGGCCTGCTCGACCGCGCGCGTGCCGAGGCCATCGCCGCCGCCGCGCGGGAGATCCTCGACGGCCGCCACGACGAGCAGTTTCCTGTAGATGTCTTCCAGACCGGCTCCGGCACCTCGACCAACATGAACGTCAACGAGGTGATCGCCCACCTGGCATCGCGCCAGGATCTGCCGGTGGGGCCCAACGACCACGTCAACATGGGCCAGTCGAGCAACGACGTGATACCCACCGCGCTGCATCTGTCCGCCGCCATCGGGGTCGAGCAGCAGCTGCTGCCGGCCCTCGACCACCTGCGCCAGACGATCGAGGCGCGGGCGGCCGAGCTCGACGGGGTGGTCAAGACCGGCCGCACCCATTTGATGGACGCCATGCCGGTGCGCATGAGCCAGGAGCTCGGCGCCTGGGCGAGCCAGGTAGCGCAAGCCAGCGAGCGCCTGGCAAGCGGTCAGCAGCGTCTCGGTCGGCTGGCCCAGGGTGGTACCGCGGTGGGTACCGGCATCAATGCCCACCCTGAGTTTTCCGAACGCATGGCACGCACGCTCGCCGAGCAGACCGGGTTGGCGCTATCGCCCAATGACAGCCTGTTTGCCAGCCTGGCCTCCCAGGATGCCGCGGTCGAACTTTCCGGCCACTTGCGCGGCTACGCTTGCGTGGTGATGAAGATCGCCAATGACCTGCGCTGGATGAATTCGGGGCCGCTGGCCGGCCTCGGCGAGATCGAGCTCGAGGCGCTGCAGCCGGGCAGCTCGATCATGCCGGGCAAGGTCAATCCGGTGATTCCCGAGTCAGCGGCCCAGGTTGCCGCCCAGGTGATCGGGCTGGATAGCGCGGTCACGGTGGCCGGCCAGAGCGGCAACTTCCAGCTCAATGTGATGCTGCCGCTGATCGCCAACAACCTGCTTACCGGTATCGCGCTGCTGAGCAATATCAGTCACCTGCTCGCCGACCGTGCCATCGCCACCTTCAAGGTACGCGAGGAGCATCTGCGTGAACCCCTGGCGCGCAATCCGATTCTGGTCACCGCGCTCAACTCGGTGATCGGCTATGACGCGGCGGCGGCGATCGCCAAGCAGGCCTATCAGGCCGGGCGGCCGATTCTCGATGTGGCCGAGGAGCAGACCGAGCTGTCGCGTGAGGAGCTCGAGCGCCTGCTCGACCCGGCGGCGCTGACCCGCGGCGGCATACCCGAGTGAGGTTCACAAGCGAACATGGCATCAGGCCAAGGTAGATAGACGGCACTGCTCGAACTGATCCGCCGACAAGCCTCCTCTTTGGCTTGCCGCCGGCGTTCCGTGCGTAGGGAGGTGCTGCGCTCGCCCTGGGTGTCAGGCGATATGCAGGGTAACGTCATGATTCTCCAGCAGCCGGCAGATGGTCTCGGAGGGTCGACGATCGGTGAACAGGGCATCGAGCTGGGAAATGTTGCCCTGGCGTACTACCGGGTTGCGGTGGAACTTGGAGTGGTCGGCGGCCAGGAAGACCTGCCGTGAGTTGCGGATGATCGCCTGGGCGACGCGCACCTCCTGGTAGTCGAACTCGAGCAGCGAGCCATCTTCGTCGATACCGCTGATGCCGATGATGCCGAAATCGACCTTGAACTGATTGATGAAGTCGATGGTTGCCTCGCCGATGATGCCTCCGTCGCGGGCGCGCACCTGGCCGCCGGCGACGATCACGTTGAAGTCTTCCTTGTGCTGCAGGGCGGCGGCCACGTTGAGGTTGTTGGTGATCACTTCGAGCCCCTTGTGATGCTCGAGGGCATCGGCGATGACTTCGTTACTGGTGCCGATGTTGATGAACAGCGAGGCGTTGTCGGGAATCTTGGAGGCCAGCAGCTGGGCAATACGGCGCTTGGCATCCAGGTTGAGGGTCTTGCGCGTGCTATAGGAGGTGTTGACGGTGCTCGACTCGAGGCCGGCGCCGCCGTGCACGCGGCGGATCAGGCCTTCCGCCGCCAGGGCATTGAGGTCGCGACGAACGGTCTGGGGCGTGACATCGAAATGGCTGGTGAGCTGCTCGATGGCGGCATATCCCTGGCGCTTTACCAGTGCCACGATGGCATCCTGACGTTCCCGCTGATTCATGCGACCTCCTTGATGTTGTCGCCAGTCTACGTGATTTCGCCGATCTGAAACATCATACATGCGCGTCGGGCGATGCATGCCAGGCGCCTGTGTTCGACTAAGGTGCAAGTGAAAGTCACCGGCAAAGATTTGAGCCGTTCTCGGGAGTAGTTTAGTCTCGAATCGTCGGAAACGAACATTAGTGCTGCGAAAACGAAAATATCAATCAACCATCGAGGACCTCGCCATGCCCGCCTACCTGCTTGCCATCGACCAGGGAACTACCAGTTCGCGGGCGATTCTGTTCGACCGGCAGGCCAACGTGGTCGAGGTTGCCCAGCAGGAGTTCACCCAGCATTTTCCCGAGGATGGCTGGATCGAACACGAGGCCGAGGACATCTGGCGCAGCGTCGAGCAGACCTGCCGCCAGGTGCTAGAGCAGGCCGCGATTGGCGCCGACGAGGTGGCGGGGATCGGCATCACCAACCAGCGCGAGACCACGCTGCTGTGGGATCGCAACACCGGCGAGGTGCTGCATCGAGCGATCGTATGGCAGGATCGGCGCACCGCCGACCTGTGCCAGCGGCTGCGCGATGACGGACACACGTCGCTGGTGCAGTCGCGCACCGGGCTGCTGATCGATCCCTATTTTTCTGCCACCAAGCTGGCCTGGCTGCTGGAGCACGTCGAGGGGGCTCGCGAGCGCGCCGAGCGCGGCGAGCTGGCTTTCGGTACCGTCGATACCTTCCTGATCTGGCGTCTCACCGGCGGCAAGGTGCACGCCACCGATGCCACCAACGCCTCGCGCACCGCGCTGTTCAATATTCATCAGCAGTGCTGGGATGACGAGCTGCTGGCGCTGTTCGACATACCCGCCTCGCTGCTGCCGGAGGTCAAGGATTCCAGCGACGACTTCGGCCACACCGAGGAGGCGTTTCTGGGCGCGGCGCTGCCGATTGCCGGTGTTGCCGGTGACCAGCAGGCGGCGCTGTTCGGCCAGGCCTGCTTCGAGCCGGGAATGGGCAAGAGCACCTATGGCACTGGCTGCTTCATGATCCTCAATACCGGCGATAGTGCCGAGACCTCGCGTAACCGGCTGCTGACCACCGTGGGCTACCGTCTGAACGGCAAGCCGACCTACGCCATGGAGGGCAGCATCTTCGTGGCCGGGGCGACGGTGCAGTGGCTGCGTGACGGGCTCAAGCTGTTCCAGGATGCGGCCGAAACCGAGGCGCTGGCCAAGAAGACGCGCGAGGGGCACCACGTCTACCTGGTCCCGGCCTTCACCGGCCTTGGCGCGCCGCACTGGGATCCCCAGGCGCGCGGGGCGATCTTCGGTCTGACCCGGGATACCGGTATCGCCGAGATCGTTGCCGCCGGCCTCCAGGCAGTCTGCTACCAGACCCGTGATCTGCAGGTGTGCATGAATGACGACATGGCCGCCAATACCGGCACGCTGCGGGTCGATGGCGGCATGGTGCGCAACAACTGGCTGATGCAGTTTCTGGCGGACATGCTCGGGGTGCCGGTGGATCGCCCCACGGTGCTCGAGACCACGGCACTGGGCGCTGCATATCTGGCCGGCCTTCAGATCGGCTGGTACCGCGACCTGGACGAGATCGCCGAGCTGTGGCGCTGCGAACGCACCTTCGAGCCGAGCATGCCCGGCGACGAGCGTGAGCGCCTCTATCAGGGCTGGCAGGACGCCGTGGCGCGCGTCAAATCCTGATGCGGTATATCGCCAAGCGGCTGATCGCCAAGAATTTTTACGCCACTATTGCATTCGCGGGGCGGATGCGTAAAATACGCATCCGTTGCCAGGCAAGCCATATGCTGGGAAGCGGCAGGACCATAGCTCAGTTGGTTAGAGCGCCACGTTGACATCGTGGAGGTCAGCGGTTCAAATCCGCTTGGTCCTACCAATCCAGCTGCATCATTGGCAGTACGCAACGCTAGTCACGAAATAGGACCATAGCTCAGTTGGTTAGAGCGCCACGTTGACATCGTGGAGGTCAGCGGTTCAAATCCGCTTGGTCCTACCAGAATCCCGAGACGGCCCCGTAGCGCATTCGCTGCGGGGCCGTTTTGCGTCCGGCCGCTAGCTCGCGGCGGCGAGGTCGCTGCGCGCGACGAAGGTCGCGACCAGCTGCTCGATCCCGGCCTGGTCGGCGGCGCTGAAGCGTGCCGGCAGCGGGCTGTCGAGGTCGAGCACGCCCCACAGCTGCGTTTCGGCAAGGATGGGCACCACCAGTTCAGAGCGCGAGGCCGCATCGCAGGCGATATGGTCGGCCACGGCGTGTACGTCGGCGATGCGCTGGGTCTGGCGGCTACGCGCCGCGGCGCCGCATACGCCCTTGGCGAAGGGAATCGGGTTGCAGGCCGGCTGGCCCTGGAAGGGGCCGAGCGTCAACAGCTGCGGCTGGCGCTGCAGGTAGAAGCCTGCCCAGTTGAGGTCGGGCACGCCATGCATGATGAAGGCGCAGGTCTGGGCGCTGTTGGTCAGCCAGTCGCGGCCGTCGAGCAGTGCCTCGAGCTGGCGTGCCAGTAGGTCATAGTCGGTGGGCATGGTGTCTCCTCACGGCAAACGGCCGGCACAAGGCCGGCCGCTGCTGAGTTGCGCTATGCGACGGGCTTACTCCCAGCCGGGAACCGCGCCGCCGTCGAATAGCTCTTCGGCCTTGGCGGCCACTTCGTCGCGCTGGTAGGCGCTGACCAGCTGGCGAATTTCCTCGCGCTCTTCATCGCCGGCGCGCACCACGATCAGGTTGACGTAGGGCGAGTCGGGGCCTTCGCGAACCAGGGCGTCGTCGAGGCTGAGGCCGGCGGGCTGGGCGAAGGTGTTGTTGATGAAGGCCATGTCGACGTCGGGCAGTACTCGCGGCAGCTGGGCGGCCTCGATCTCGCGGAACTGGAAGTCGCGCGGGTTCTCGATCACGTTGACCGGCGTGGCTTCGAGGTTCTCGGGGTCATCGAGTTCAATCAGGCCCTCGTTGTGCATCAGGATCAGCGCGCGGCCTTCATTGGACGGGTCGTTGGGCAGTGCGATGATGGCGCCATTGGGCAGCTCGTCGATACTGGCGTGGCGTTCGGAGTAGGCGCCGATCGGGTAGACGAAGCTGCGTCCGGCGGCGACCAGCTCGTAGCCGCGGTCTTCGACCATGCTCTGCAGGTAGGGCTCGTGCTGGTAAGCGTTGGCGTCGAGGCTGCCGTCGGCCAGCGCCGCGTTGGGCGAGACATAGTCGGTGAATTCGACGATCTCGACGTCGAGGTCGTACTCCTCCTTGGCGATGCGTACCGCAACTTCCATGACCTCGGTTTCCGGGCCGGCCACGGTGCCGACGCTGATCGAGCGAGTCTCGGCGGTGTCGTCGCCGTTGCCGCAGCCGGCCAGCGCCAGGCTGCCGGCGAGCATCAAGCCGCCGAGCAGGCGCGACGGGGTGAACTGGCGGGAGAGGGTGTCTTTCATGAGCGCTGTATCTCCTTGATGCCTCGAAGCGAGGCGGTGGAAGGCGCCGCTATTCCAGGTGCGGCGCCGAGTGAAGATGGATTACTTGTGGTCGGTGCGGCGTACCAGGTGGTCGCCGAGGCTCTGGAAGCCCTGCACCATGACCACCAGGATCGCCACGGTGATCAACATGACCATGGGATCGAAGCGGTTGTAGCCGTAGCGGATGCCGAGGTCGCCGAGGCCGCCGCCGCCGACGGCACCGGCCATCGCCGAATAGCTGACCAGGGTCACCACGGTGATGGTCAGGCCGGTAATGATGCCGCCCAGCGCCTCGGGCAGCAGTACCTTGGTGATGATCTGCAGCGGTGTTGCGCCCATCGACTGGGCGGCCTCGATCAGGCCTGGCGAGATCTCGTTGAGAGCCCCCTCTACCAGCCGCGCCACGAACGGAATCGCGGCGATGGTCAGCGGTACCACGGCGGCATTGGTGCCGATCGACGTGCCGGCAATCATCCGCGTGAAGGGAATGATCGCCACCATCAGAATGATGAAGGGCACCGAGCGGCCGATATTGGTGACCACCCCCAGTACCCGGTTGAGCAGAGGCTGGGCGAGGATCTGCCGGGGGCGGGTGACGTATAGCAGCACCCCGAGCGGTACCCCCAGCAGCGCCGAGATCAGGCTCGAGACACCGACCATATACAGAGTATCGAGGGTCGCCTTGAGGATCAGGTCAAGCATTGCGCTGGACATGGCCGAGCACCTCCACGTGCAGATCATGGGTTTCGAGGTAGTCGATGGCCTCGCGGGTCTTGTCCGCCGGCCCGATCAGCTCGGCGATCATCAGCCCCAGGGTGCGGCCCTGGATCGACTCGACCTTGGCCTGCAGGATGCTGACGTCGATCTGGCAATCGCGGGCCAGCCGCGAGATCAGCGGCGTCGACACGGCGTCGCCGGAGAAGGCCAGGCGTACCACCGGATGCGAGTTGTCGCCCGAGGCGGCGTCGAGGCGTTCGACCAGCGCCCGCGGCGGTTCGAGCTTGAGAAATTCGTTGATGAACTCTCGCCCCAGCTGGGTACGCGGTGCGGTGAAGAAGTCGCCTACTTCGGCTTCTTCGACCAGCAGGCCGGCCGAGATCAGGCCGACCCGGTGGCAGATCCGCTTGACCACTTCCATCTCGTGGGTGATGAGCAGGATGGTCAGGCCCAGGCTGCGATTGATCTCCTGCAACAGGGCGAGGATCGAGCCGGTGGTCTGGGGATCGAGGGCCGAGGTGGCCTCGTCGCACAGCAGCACCTTGGGCTTGCTGGCCAGGGCGCGAGCAATCGCCACGCGCTGCTTCTGGCCGCCGGAGAGCTGCGCCGGATACTGGTCGGTCTTGTCGCTGAGGCCGACCAGCTCGAGCAGCGGGGCGACCCGCTGGCGAATCTCGCGGCGCGGCACGCCCATCAGCTCCAGGGGCAGGGCGACATTGGCAAAGACCGTGCGCGAGTCGAGCAGGTTGAAGTGCTGGAAGATCATGCCAATGCGGTGGCGGGCCTGGTTGAGCATGGCGCCGCTGAGCGTGGTGAGCTCCTGGCCGTCGACGCTGACGCTGCCGCTGGTGGGCCGCTCGAGCAGGTTGACGCAGCGAATCAGCGTCGACTTGCCGGCCCCTGAGAGGCCGATGACGCCGTAAATAGTGCCTTCGGGGACATGCAGGTCGAGCGGCTTGAGTGCCTCGACGGCGCTGTCGCCCTGGCCGTAGGTCTTGGAGACGTTGGAGAGTGTGATCATGGTCCTGTCGCGTTGCGGCGCTGGCGGGCGGGGCAGCAGGCGGGCGAAAAAAAGGCCACCCTGGCGGGTGGCCATCAACGCTGGACACACCCTTTTAGCTGCACTTCTCGCTTCCCGGGGGAAGGAGGGCGCCCGCAATCTGGGGTCAAATCGGCGCCTGAATATGTGGCGCAAATTCTAGGCGTCGCACTCGGATAATGTCAACGACCTTAGTTCAAGATGAGGGTGGCTGGCTAATGGTGTGGGAAATATTTCTGATTTTTTCCATTATGAAGAGGTTTTGACTATCGCAGTCCGGTCGCAGGCGGCGTGGACGTCCGGCACGCCGATTCATTACACTCGATGGTTTTCCAGCGTCTGGCGCAACTGCCGGACGAGGGTCGACCAGGGGCGGGAGAGAGCATGTTCACAGGCATCGTACAGGGCACGGCGGCGGTCACCCGGGTCATCGAGAAAACCGAGTTTCGCACCCACGTGCTGGCGCTCGACGCAGCGCTGCGTGAAGGCCTTGCGCTGGGTGCCTCGGTGGCGCACAACGGCGTGTGCCTGACAGTCACCGCCATCGATGGCGAGGAGGTCAGCTTCGATCTGATGCGCGAAACCCTCAGGCTGACCAATCTTGGTGCGCTCGAGGTGGGTGATAGCGTCAATATCGAGCGAGCGGCGCGTTTCGGTGATGAAATCGGTGGGCACGCCATGTCCGGCCATGTCATCACCATGGCCGAGTTGGTCGAGCTGGACGAAGCGCCCAACAATCGCCGGCTGTGGTTCGAGCTCGACGCAGAGTACGGTCGCTTCATCTTCGACAAGGGCTATATCGGGGTCGACGGCATCAGCTTGACCATTGGCGGCGTGGCGCCCTGTGGGCCGGGCCGGGTGCGCTTCTGCGTCAACCTGATACCCGAGACACTGGCGCGTACGGTTCTCGCCGAGCGTCGCCCCGGCGACCGCGTCAATATCGAGATCGATCCGCAGACCCAGGCCATCGTCGAGACCGTCGAGCGGGTGCTGGCAAGCCGCGAGGGGCACTAAAACGCTTGCTTTGACCGCTCCGTCAAGTTTTCGTTGGTGGCACCAGTAGCCAATGGCGCAGCGCTTGCTTATAGATAGGAGGTGGCGGCGAGAGATGCCGGCCATCACAACAATCAACGCAGGTCGCCATGCCCTCGATACGCGCCTCGCATCCGCCGGCGCCTTTGGGTACCATGTGCGGCTTTTCTCGCACCCCGGGCGCTGAGCGTCCCCGCGCAGGACTGACCCATGAAACGACTGCTCGACAACCACTTCAAGCTGTCAGAACACAATACCTCCATCAAGACCGAGGTCATTGCCGGGATCACCACCTTCCTGACCATGGCCTATATCATCTTCGTCAACCCCAGCATCCTCTCCGAGGCCGGCATGGATTACGGTGCGGTGTTCGTCGCCACCTGCCTGGCGGCGGCGGTGGGCTGTCTGATCATGGGGCTGTGGGCCAACTATCCGATCGCCCAGGCACCGGGCATGGGCCTCAACGCCTTCTTTACCTATGGCGTAGTGCTGGGCATGGGCTACACCTGGGAGGCGGCACTGGGGGCGGTGTTCTTCTCCGGCTTCATCTTCTTCCTGCTCAGCGTGTTCAAGATTCGCGAGTGGATCATCAACGCCATACCGCTCTCGCTGCGCCTCGGCATTGCTGCCGGCATCGGCCTGTTCCTGGCCATGATCGCGCTCAAGAACGCCGGCATCGTGGTCTCCAATCCGGCCACCTACGTGGCGCTGGGCGACCTCTCCCAGCCGTCGGCGATCTATGCCCTGGTCGGCTTCTTCGCGATCACCGCGCTGGCCCATCTCAAGGTCACCGGTGCGGTGATGATCGGTATCCTTGGCGTCACCGTGGTGGCCATCCTGTTCGGCCACAGCGAGTATGGCGGCCTGGTCTCGGCGCCGCCGTCGATCGCCCCGACCTTCATGGCGCTGGACTTTGCCGGTGCGCTGGACGTGGCCATGCTCAGCGTGATCTTCGCCTTCCTGTTCGTCGACCTGTTCGACACCTCCGGCACCCTGATCGGGGTGGCGCACCGCGGCAAGCTGCTCGACAAGGACGGCAAGCTGCCACGCATCGGGCGTGCCATGATGGCCGACAGCGGTGCCTCCATGGCCGGTGCAGTGATGGGCACCTCGACCACCACCAGCTACATTGAATCCACGGCCGGCATTGCCTCGGGCGGGCGTACCGGCCTAACCGCGGTGGTGGTTGCCGGACTGTTCCTGATCAGCCTGTTCTTCGCCCCGCTGGCTGGCTCGATTCCGGCCTATGCCACCGCCGGCGCGCTGCTCTACGTGGCGGTGCTGATGGCCGGCAGTCTGGCCCATGCCGACTGGGACGACGTGACCGAAGCCGCCCCGGTGCTGATCGCTGCCCTGGCCATGCCGCTGACCTTCTCGATCGCCGAGGGCATCGCCCTGGGCTTCGTCAGCTACGTGGCGATCAAGGCGCTGTCCGGCCGCTTCCGCGACCTCAACCCGGCGGTGATCATCCTGGCACTGCTGTTCGTCCTCAAATTCCTTTTCCTCGACTGACCCGATGGGACCCGACCCCCGATGAGCATATACGGCGACTACATCAAATCCGTGATTCGTACCGTCCCCGACTGGCCGCACCCGGGGGTCAACTTCCGCGATATCACGCCGCTGCTGCAGAACAGTGCGGCCTTCCGCAAGCTGATCGACAGCTTCGTGCATCGCTATCAGGAAATGGATCTGGATGCGATCGCCGCCATCGACGCGCGTGGCTTCATCATCGGCGCGCCGCTGGCCTACGAGCTGGGCTGCAGCTTCGTGCCGGTACGCAAGAAGGGCAAGCTGCCGTTCCGTACCATCAGCGAGACCTATACCCTGGAGTACGGCAAGTCGGAGGTCGAACTGCACTCCGACGCCTTTCAGCAGGGCGACCGTATCCTGGTCATGGATGACCTGGTCGCCACCGGTGGCACCATGCTGGCCGCCTCCAAGCTGATCACACGCAGCGGCGGCCAGGTGGTGGAAACCGCCACCATCATCGACCTGCCGGAACTCGGTGGGTCGCAGAAGATTCGCGACGCCGGCTATAGCGTCTTCGCGGTCTGTTCCTTCACCGAGGACGAGTAACCAGGTCCTCCCCCTGTGGTTTACCGGTATATCGATCATGAGCGCCAATCGCTATCAGCAGCACTTCACCGTTTCCTGGGACCAGCTTCACCGCGATGTGCGGGCGCTGTGTCATCAACTCGTCGAGCGTGACTTCAAGGGCATCATCGCCATTACCCGCGGCGGGCTGATTCCCGCCGCGCTGATCGCCCGCGAGCTCAACGTACGGCTAATCGACACCGTATGCATCAAGAGCTACGACCACATGGACCAGGGTGGCTTGGACGTCATGAAGGGCGTCGAGCACGACGGTGACGGCTGGCTGCTGGTCGACGACCTGGTCGACACCGGCAAGACCGCCCGGGCCGTGCGCGAGATGCTGCCCAAGGCACACTTCGTCACCATCTATGCCAAGCCCGAGGGGCGCCCGCTGGTCGACCAGTGCCTCACCGAGGTGGCCCAGGATTGCTGGATCCAGTTTCCTTGGGACATGGGGATTGCCTACGTCGAGCCGCTGGTCGATCAGGTGCGCGGCCAGACGCCCTGAGTGCCCGCATCCAGGAGAGTCACGATGCCGGAATCACCGCTTCCCGAGAGCTGGCAGGCGCAGCTGGGGGATGAGCTGCAGGCCCCTTATATGCAAGCCTTGCGTGAGTTTTTGGCCGCCGAGAAGGCGGCGCGCAAGATCATCTACCCGCACTCGGCGCACTGGTTCCGTGCCTTTCAGCTGACCCCGCTCGAGCAGGTCAAGGTGGTGGTGCTGGGGCAGGACCCCTATCACGGCCCCGATCAAGCCCATGGCCTGTGCTTTTCGGTGCGCCCCGGGGTGCCAACGCCGCCCTCGCTGCAGAACATCTACAAGGAGCTGGCCCAGGACCTCGGCACCACGCCGGTCAGTCACGGCTTCCTCGAATACTGGGCACGGCAGGGCGTACTGATGCTCAACAGCGTGCTCACGGTGGAGCAGGGCAATGCTGGCTCGCATCGCGGTCGCGGCTGGGAAACCTTTACCGACCGCGCCATCGCCGCGGTCAACGAGCAGTGCGACCACGTCGCCTTCCTGCTGTGGGGCAGTTATGCCCAGAAGAAGGCCGCCTTCGTCGATCGCAGGCGCCACCTGGTGCTGCATTCGCCGCATCCTTCGCCGCTGTCGGCGCATCGCGGTTTCTTTGGCCAGCGGCATTTCTCGCAGGCAAACGCGTTTCTGGCCGCCCACGGCCGTGAGCCCATCGACTGGCAGCTACCCGCCGTCGCCGAGGCCGCTGGGCCTTAACCTGAACGCCCGATCAAGCTAGAATTGCGCGCAATTTGTCCATCCAACAGACGTCAGCCTGACGAGGGAGCTTTCCGCCATGAGCGTTCACGCCATCGACCATCCTCTGGTACAGCACAAGCTCGGCCTGATGCGCGAAGCGGGGATCAGCACCAAGAGCTTCCGTGAACTGGCCGGCGAACTGGCCAAGCTGCTGACCTACGAGGCGACCCAGGACCTCGAGCTGCAGACCCAGGAGATCGACGGCTGGAGCGGCGACAAGATCCCGGTGCAGCTGCTCAAGGGCAAGAAGGTCACCATCGTGCCGATCCTGCGCGCCGGGCTCGGCATGCTGGATGGCGTCACCGACCTGATTCCCAGCGCGCGGATCAGCGTGGTGGGGCTCTACCGCAACGAGGAAACCCTCGAACCGGTGCCCTATTTCGAGAAGTTCACCAACGACCTCGACGAGCGCCTGGCAATCGTCATCGACCCGATGCTGGCCACCGGTGGTTCCATGGTCGCTACCCTCGACATGCTCAAGGCGCGCGGCTGCCCGCTGATGAAGGTGATCGTGCTGGTTGCCGCACCGGAGGGCATTCGCCGCGTGCAGGAGGCCTATCCCGAGGTCGAGATCTACACCGCGGCCATCGACGAGCGCCTCGACGAGAACGGCTATATCGTCCCGGGACTGGGCGATGCAGGGGACAAGATCTTCGGCACCCGATAACCACCACTATCCATATTTCGCCCCTTTCAAAGGGGCGTTTTTTTGATCACAACAATCTGATGACGCAGAGGAAACGACCCATGACCGACTCGACGACGGCCGCAGCGGAGCCATCGCCAAGCCTGCCCAAGACGCTGTTGACCGGCGCCCAGATGCTGTTCGTGGCGTTTGGCGCACTGGTGCTGGTACCGCTGCTGACCGGCCTCGATCCCAGCGTGGCGCTGTTCACTGCCGGTGCCGGGACGCTGGTGTTCCACGCCGTGACGCGCCAGAGCGTGCCGGTATTCCTGGCCTCGTCGTTTGCCTTTATCGCACCCATCCAGGGCTCGGTAGCCAGCTTCGGCGTCTCCGAGACCCTCGGCGGCCTGATGGCGGCGGGCCTAGTCTACGTTGCCATCTCGCAGGTGGTGCGCGTCAAGGGCACGGACTGGCTGCATCGCGTGCTGCCGGCGGTGGTGGTGGGGCCGGTGATCATGGTGATCGGCCTGGCGCTGGCACCGGTGGCGGTGGACATGGCCAGCGGCGAGACCAGCGAGCATATCGGCTACGGCCAGGCCATCACACTGTCGATGATCAGCCTGCTGGTGACCCTGGTGCTGGCGGTGTTCGGTCGCGGCCTGCTGCGTCTGATTCCGATCATGGGCGGGGTGGTATGCGGCTACCTGCTGGCGCTGGCGATGGGCGTGGTCGACTTTTCGCCGGTGCGCGAGGCCAGCTGGCTGGCGCTGCCGAGCTTCACCGCGCCGAGCTTTCACTGGGCGGCGATCCTGTTCATGATCCCGGTGGCCATCGCGCCGGCGGTGGAGCACATCGGCGACATGGTGGCGATCGGCTCGGTGACGCGCAAGAACTACCTGGAGAAGCCCGGTCTGCACCGTACCCTGCTTGGCGATGGCCTGGCCACCTCAACCGCGGCGCTGTTTGGTGGCCCGCCCAATACCACCTACTCCGAAGTGACCGGGGCGGTGACCCTGACCCGCGCCTTCAATCCGCGCTACATGATCGTTGCCGCCTGCTTCGCCATCCTGCTGGCCTTCGTCGCCAAGCTCGGCGCCGTGCTGCAGACCATACCCGGGCCGGTGATGGGGGGCATCATGGTGCTGCTGTTCGGTTCCATCGCGGTGGTCGGCATGAACACCCTGGTGCGCGCCGGTCACTCGCTGACCGCGCCGCGCAACCTGGTGGTGGTGTCGCTGATCCTGGTGTTCGGCATCGGCGGGATGCAGTTCGGCGGTGGCCAGTTCACCCTGCAGGGCGTGAGCCTGGCGGCGGTGGTGGGGATCGCCCTCAACCTGATCCTGCCGCCGCCCCGCGAGGGCGAGTAATCGCTCAATGGTGGTGGCGTTCGCCGCTGCCGTCGGAGAATGACGGCGGGTTGTTGGCGCTGACGATCACGCACTCGCCGTCGCTGACGTTGCGAAAGCGGTGGGGCAGCCGCGAATCGAAGTAGTAGGCGTCGCCGGCGGTCAGCAGGCGCGCCTCCCCGTCAACGGTGAGCTCGATGGTGCCGGCCACCACCACGCCGCCTTCCTCTCCCTCATGCTCGAGCATATCGGCGCCGGTATCGGCGCCGGGCGGATAGCGCTCGTGGATGATCGACATGCTGCGGTTGGGGCGCCGTGCGCCGACCAGTCGCCACGACAGCTGGCCGTCGCCGATCTCGGTGAGTTCGCTGGCGCGATAGAAGACGCGTTCGTGGCTGGCCTGTTCGCCGGCGAAGAACTCGCTGATAGAGACCGGCATGGCATCGAGTATCTTCTTCAGCGAGCTGACCGACGGACTGACGCTGTTCTGCTCGATCAACGAAATGGTGCTGTTGGTCACACCGGCACGCTTGGCCAGTTCACGCTGCGAGAGCGTGGCCCTCAGCCGCAGCTGCTTGAGTCGTGCACCGACGTCGAAACCACTCATGCGCTGTCCTTGTTGAAGATCCTTGACGGCATGATAGCGCGTCGCCCGGGCAAAGATAAGCCGATGATCCGGCTATGACTTTAGCCCTGTATGGGTGTCGCTACGGTCGCAGTGGCGGTACCCTTGGGGTAATCTTGAGCTAAAGACCTACGCCGCTCATCGGATTTGACCGATCGGTCAAATCTGGTCAGGATCGTGGGATAAATGACGAGGGGCGTGACATGAACCAGCGGCTGCCGCTTAGCGGCGTGATTCTTGCCGGCGGCCAGGGCCGGCGCATGGGTGGCTGCGACAAGGGCCTCAGCACCTTCCTGGGGCGGCCATTGGTCGTCCACGTGCGCGAGCGCCTGGCGCCCTACGTCGAGGAGGTGGTGATCAACGCCAACCGCCACCTCGAGGAGTACCAGGCGCTGGGATGCCGTGTGGTGAGCGACCGCGAAGCGGGCTACCAAGGGCCGCTGATGGGCATCTGGAGCGGCCTGCTGGCCGCCCGCCAGGCGTGGGTGGTGGTCGTACCCTGCGACACGCCGGCGCTGCCCATGGATCTGGTGCCGCGGCTGTGGCAAGGCATCGGCGAGCACGACATCGCCGTGGCCCACGACGGCGAGCGTGCCCATCCGGTGGTGGCACTGATGCGCCGCGAACTGGCTGACGACCTGGCTACGGCACTCGCCGCCGGCGAGCGCAAGATCGACCGCTGGTACACCCGTCACGCCGAGTGCTACGTCGACTTCAGCGACTGCCCCGATGCCTTCGCCAACCTCAACAATCCCGAACAGCGCCAGGCCCTCGAGCAGCGCCTGGGCAATGGCATGCCAACGGAACCGCGATGACGCTGACCTTCGACGCGCAGCTACCACTGCTGGGTATCGCCGCCTGGAGCGGTACCGGCAAGACCACCCTGCTCGAGGCTCTGCTGCCACGGCTGCAGGCCCGCGGGATCAAGGTGGCGGTGGTCAAGCATGCGCATCACGCCTTCGATATCGACCAGCCCGGCAAGGACAGCTACCGCCTGCGCGAAGCGGGTGCGGCACCGATGCTGATCGCTTCGCGGGCGCGCACCGCGCTGATGTTCAATACCCCCGACGCCGCCGAGCCGGACCTGGCGCAGCTGCTTGCGCAACTGGCGCCACTGGCCCCCGACCTGGTACTGGTCGAAGGCTTCAAGGCCTGGCCGCTGCCCAAGCTCGAGCTTCACCGCGCCGCGCTGGGCAAGCCGCTGCTGGCGCCCGACGATCCCTGGGTACGGGCGGTCGCCAGTCCCGATGCGCTGGACCTGCCGGCCGGCGTCGAAGCGCTCGACCTGGACGATCACCAGCGGCTGGGCGACTGGGTCGCTGCCTGGCAGCGGCATTGGCCGCAGCAGGCGCAGCCGCGGGAGGTGTCGACATGACGCTGTCGTGTTTCGAGCTCGGCGAGCGCATGCTCAGCGTCGCCGAGGCGCGCACCGCCCTTGACGCACTGTTCGCCACCTCCCTCGACAGCGAACGGCTGCCACTCGAGGCACTGCTGGGCCGGGTGCTGGCCGAGTCGCCTGTGTCGCCTATCGACGTGCCCCAGAACACCAATGCAGCGATGGATGGCATCGCGCTAGCCTGGCCCGAGCGCCCGGTGCGGCGCTGGCCGGTGGTCGGCGAAGTGCTGGCCGGGCAGCGCTGGGGGCAGCCGCTGGCGGCGGGCACGGCGCTGCGCATCACCACCGGCGCGCCGCTGCCTGCGGGTGCGGATACGGTGATCATGAGCGAACAGCTCGAGGCCGTGGGTGATCAGGCGGTAGAGATCAGCCGCACCGAGCGCGTTCAGCGCGGCCAGAACGTGCGCCAGGCCGGTGAGGACATTGCCTGCGGTCAGCGGGTGCTGGAGGCCGGTACTCGGCTGCAGCCCCAGCATCTCGGTCTGCTGGCCTCGCTGGGGCTGGCCGAGGCCCGGGTATATCGGCGGCCGCGGGTGGCGATCTTCTCCACCGGCGATGAAGTTACTGCGCCCGGCCAGCCGCTGCCGGCGGCAGGCATCTATGATGCCAATCGCTATACGCTGCACGGCATGTTGACGCGGCTCGGCGCCGAGGTCTGTGACCTGGGGATTCTTGCCGACCGCCGCGACGAGGTGGTCGGCGCGCTGGGCGCCGCCGCCCGCGACCACGACATGCTGATTACCAGCGGCGGTGTCTCGGTGGGCCAGGCCGACTGGATCAAGGCGGCGCTCAATGAGCTCGGCGAGCTCGGTTTCTGGCGTATCGCCATTCGTCCGGGGCGACCGCTGGCCTGCGGCCGACTGGGGGCGCGCCAGATTCCCTTCTTTGGCCTGCCGGGCAACCCGGTGGCGGTGATGGTGACCTTTCTCGAGTTCGTTCAGCCGGTGCTACGGCGCATGCAGGGCGAGCCGGACTGGCAGCCACCGCGGCTGACGGCGCGCAGCGAGGCGCCGCTGAAGAGTCGCCTGGAGCGCGTCGACTTCCTGCGCGGGGTCTACCGCTGCGACGCCGATGGCCAGCTGTGGGTACGCAGCACCGGCGCCCAGGGCTCGGGTATTCTGTCCTCGATGAGCGCGGCCAACTGCTTGATCGAGATCGATGCATCGCGTGCAGGGGTGGCCGGCGGCGAGACCGTGACCCTGCAACCCTTCGACAGTCTGATATGAGGCATGCAACGTTATGAGCCTGACCCATCTCAACGCCCGCGGCGAGGCCCATATGGTGGATGTCGCCGACAAGCAGGAGAGCCGCCGTGAGGCGCTGGCGGGTGGCAGCATCAGCATGCGCCCAGCGACGCTCGCGCTGCTGGCCGAGGGCGGCCTGCCCAAGGGCGACGTACTGGCTACCGCACGCATCGCCGGCATACAGGCGGCCAAGCGCACCCATGAACTGATCCCGCTGTGTCACCAGCTGGCGCTGTCCAAGGTCAGCGTCGACTTTCGCCTCGACGAGCAGCGCAGCTGCGTCGAGGTCACTGCGACCTGCCGCCTGAACGGCCGCACCGGGGTGGAAATGGAGGCACTGACGGCAGTCTCGGTGGCCTGCTTGACGCTGTATGACATGTGCAAGGCGGTAGACAAGGATATGCTGATCGGTGAGATCCGTCTGCTGACCAAGACCGGCGGCAAGTCCGGCGACTATCGCCGCAGTGAGACGCCGCCCAGCGCCGGCCCCCAGATCGTTACCGATGACTGCTACAGTGGCGAAGTGAGTCTCGGGCCGCATGCCGATTCGCGCAGCGTGCGGGTCAAGTGCCTGGCTGAACTGCGCGAGCGGCTGGGTGTCAGCGAGCTGGAAATTCCCGTTGCCTCGCTGGCACGTCCTGACGTTGCCGCCCTCAAGCAGGCTCTCAAGGCTCGCGATGCCAACTTCTCACTACTCGAAGAGGGGCGCATCCTGTGCGCTGTCAATCAAGTCATGGGTGGCGATGATACGCCGCTGACCGAAGGTGACGAGGTGGCGTTCTTTCCCCCCGTCACGGGAGGTTGATAATGATTCGAATCCAGCAGGCATCGTTCGATCCCGGTGCCGAGCAGCTTGCGCTTTGCGAGGGGCGTAGCGATATCGGCGCGGTGGTCTGTTTCACTGGCCTGGTGCGCGACTTCAATGAGAAACCCGATGTCGAGGCGCTGAGCCTCGAGCACTATCCGGGCATGACGGAAGCGGCGTTGGAGCAGATCGTTGCCGAGGCCGAGCAGCGCTGGCCGCTTGACGGCGTGCGCTTGATTCACCGGGTCGGCAAGCTGTTACCGGGGGACGCTATCGTGCTGGTGGCGGTGGCCAGTGCACACCGGCGCGCAGCGTTCGAGGCCTGTGATTTCATCATGGACTACCTCAAGACGCGGGCGCCGTTCTGGAAGAAAGAACACACCTGTCACGGCGACTACTGGGTGGCCGAACGAAGCACCGACAAACATGCTGCACGCCGTTGGGAGACTGTATGACGACGTTGATCGATGACTTCAATCGCCGCGTGCGCTACGTGCGTATTTCGGTGACAGACCGCTGCGATTTCCGCTGCGTCTACTGCATGAGCGAGGAGATGACCTTCCTGCCACGCGCCCAGGTATTGACCCTGGAAGAACTGTCGATGGTGGCGCGGGCCTTCGTCGAGCTCGGCGTAGAGAAAGTCCGGTTGACTGGCGGCGAGCCGCTGGTGCGGCGCGGTATCGAGCAGCTGGTCGACGAGATTGGCAGCCTGGGGCTCGATGACTTTGCCATGACCACCAACGGTGCGGGCCTGGTCAAGCACGCCCAGGCGCTGCGCGATGGCGGCCTCAAGCGCCTCAATATCAGCCTCGATTCGCTGGATGCCGAAAAATTTCGGCAGCTTACCCGCACCGGCGATCTGCACAAGGTGATCGACGGCATTCGCGCGGCCCGCGACGTAGGCTTCGAGCGTATCAAGCTCAATGCCGTGGTGCTCAAGGGGCGCAACGACGATGAAGTGGTCGACCTGGTCGAGTTCGCGCGCCGTGAAGCCCTCGACATCAGCTTTATCGAGGAGATGCCGCTTGGCGACGTCTCGGATCATTCCCGCGCGGAAACCTTCTGCTCCAGTGACGAAGTGCAGGAACTGATCGAGGCGCGCTATCCGCTGCTGCCTACTACCGAGAGCACCCTTGGGCCGTCGCGCTACTTCCGCATGGCTGACAGCGACTCGCGGATCGGCTTCATCTCTCCCCACAGCCATAACTTCTGTTCGACATGCAATCGTGTCCGCGTCACGGTAGAAGGGCGCCTGCTGCTGTGTCTGGGCAATGAGCACTCGGTAGATCTGCGCGCGGTACTGCGCCGTCATCCCGGGGATATGGATGCTCTCAAGGCGGCGATTATCGACGCCATGCCGCTCAAGCCCGAGCGCCACCACTTCACCACCGACGGTGATGTTCAGGTAGTTCGCTTTATGAATATGACCGGTGGCTAGCAGACAATTCTGCGACCCTGGCGATACTTGTCGGCCGCCAATGCCCGCCCTACTGCTCAAGAGTGGCGGGTTTTTTCTGCTCTCTTTTCTTGCCAAGACGTAATATCGGCTTATACTTTTTAGCCAGGTATCGCGTGTATGTGTTCCCTGACTTTTACTAAGGAGGAGGCCGATGTCTTCCGAATCTCTGGAGCGTATCGCTCGCAATAAGAACGTTGCTCGTGCCGCAGCGCGTCAGCTGAGCATGGAGCAATTGCACAAACTCGCCGAAGTTATCGGTGAAGTGATCGAGCAGAAGCAGGACGAGGACAAGCAGCGCCAGCAAGAGGAAGCCATGAAGGAGCGCAAGCTGGCCGAGATTCGTGAGGCCATCAACGACGCCGGGCTTTCTCTCGACGATCTGGTCGGCGAGCAGCCGAAGCGTCGTCGTGGGCGCCCGCCGAAGAACGCCAAGAAAGAGTGACAAGTCGAGCCAACGGCAATTCGACACATGACAAGGCGAGCCTCCGGGCTCGCCTTGTCATGTGTGGGTGGGGCATCCCGGTTGGCGGGGGCGGCGAGCTAGTGCTCGTAGCGTTCGCCGGCCAGCAGTTGCAGATGCACGGTCGGCAGATGGCGCATGCGCTCACCCAGGTAGTCGATCATCCGTGGCTGTAGCCGGCGGCGCAGTTCGGCAAGGTCGTCGGCGTCGAGCTCCTGCAACTGATGGTCGAGCCAATCCCCCAGATCATCGGCGTCGAGATGCGAGGCGGCACTGTCATCGACCACCATCCGGCCGATTCGGGTCCAGCCGTCGCCGTCGGGGGTCACGGTGATGGCCAGAAACAGGCTGCCGCGGCGCGACGCATCGCTGCCGTTGAGGCCCGGCGCCGGGGTCACGGCATTCTGGCTGACGATGCAGGGCGGCTGCGGGTGACGGCTCTCGAGGTGCAGGCCCTGGCCGTCGAAGCGCATCAGGTCGCCGTTGACCGGAATCAGCGGAGCGGCGATGCCGAGCCGCTCGGCGAGCGCTACGTGGGCCTGCTGATGGTGCCGCTCGCCGTGCACCGGCAGCAGGTGGCGTGGCTTGATCCAATCATAGAAGATCGCCAGTTCGTCCTGGGCCGGATGGCCCGAGGCGTGGAGCTCGGGATGCTTATGCTCATCGAAGAGGGTGACGCCGAGCTGACGCAGGGCGAGCTGCAGGCGCTCGATCAAGCGCTCGTTGCCAGGAATCGCCTTGGCCGAGAAGATCACGCTGTCGCCGGCCACCAGCTCGAAATGGGGATGACGATTCTGCGCCAGTCGCGACAGCGCAGCGCGCGGCTCGCCCTGGCTGCCGGTGGCGATCACCAGCACCTCCTCGGGGGGCAGGTAGCCGAGATCACGCACCGGCACCAGCGGTGGCAGGTCATCCAGATAGCCGAGCCCGCGCGCCACGCCGACCATGCGTTCCATGGAGCGTCCCATCAGGCATACCCGGCGGCCGGTGCGAGCTGCCGCACGACCCACCGCCAGCACCCGCGCCAGGTTGCTGGCGAAGCAGCTGACGATCACCCGTCCGGGGCAGTCGGCCAGGGTACGCTCGAGTGCCCGGGCGACGTCGCCCTCGCTGCGCGAATGGCCGGGCAGGGTGGCATTGGTGGAGTCGCCGATCACCAGGTCGACCGGCGCCAGCGACTGGAACAGCGCCGGATCCATCGGTGATCCGATCAGCGGCTCGGGGTCGAGCTTCCAGTCGCCGCTGTGCAGGATCTTGTGGTGCGGGGTCATGATCAGCAGCGCGCAGCTCTCCGGAATCGAGTGGGTCAGCGGCAGGTAGCGCAGGCTGAAAGGACCGTTGTCCAGCGCCTCGCCGGGTTCGATCACCGCTATCGCATCACTCGCCAGGCCGCGTTCGTGGAACTTGGCGCGCAGCAGTCCAGCGGCCAGCGGCGTGGCGTAGATCGGACAGCCCCAGCGCGGCCACAGCCACGCCGCCGCGCCGATATGGTCCTCATGGCCGTGGGTGATGACCAGCGCCTGGGGGGCGATCTCCAGGCTCGCCAGGGTGGTCAGGTTGGGTACCTGCAGCGGCGTGTCCGGCAGGTCCTGGCGAATCATCATCCCGCAGTCCACCGCCAGCCAGTGATCCTGATAGCCGTAAAGCGTAAGGTTCATGCCGATCTCGCCGCAGCCACCCAGGGGCAGCAGCTTGAGCGGCGGATGCTGACGGCGGCGAACGGTAACGCGGGGTTGCGGCATGAGTGACTGCGGCCTTGAGAAAGCGTGCTTTCATCATACGGGAAGGCTCGCCGGCCCCACAACGCGCGTGTTCCGATGCCGTTGAATTCGTTACACTAACGCCGAGCCTGGCGGCTCCATGGCGTCTTCTCTTTTCTACTGATGGTTACCCGATGTCCGATTACTATCGTCTGGTCGTGTCCTGTCCCGATCAGGTCGGGATCGTCGCCCGCGTGTCAGGCTTCATTGCACGCCAGGGCGGCTCGATCACCGAAGCCAGCCAGCACTCCGACCTGGCTACCGGCCGCTTCTTCATGCGTTACGAAATCCTCGCCGATTCGGTGGGGTTGAGCGCCGAGCAGCTGCGCGAGGCGTTTACGCCGATCGCCACGGAGTTTGCGATGGACTGGGCGCTCACCGATACCACCAGGCGCCCCAGAGTGGTGCTGATGGTGTCGCGGGAGAGCCATTGCCTGGTCGATCTGCTGTATCGCTGGACGGCCGGTGAGCTCGACTGCGAGATCCCCTGCGTGATCTCCAACCACGATGACCTGCGAGCGCTGGTCGAATGGCACGGCATTCCCTACCACCGGGTGCCGGTCACCCCTGACACCAAGCCGCAGGCGTTCGCCGAGGTGGAGCGACTGGTGGAGCAAGCCGACGCCGACAGTGTGGTGCTGGCGCGCTACATGCAGATTCTGCCGCCGGCACTGTGCCAGCGCTATGCCGGGCGGGTGATCAATATCCATCACAGCTTCCTGCCGTCCTTCGCCGGTGCCAAGCCTTACCACCAGGCCTACCAGCGCGGCGTCAAGCTTATCGGCGCCACCTGCCACTACGTTACCGAAGAGCTCGATGCCGGGCCGATCATCGAACAGGACATTCATCGTGTCAGCCACTGCCATACCGCCGATGACCTGGTGCGCTTCGGCCGCGACGTGGAGAAGGCGGTGCTGGCCCGCGGGCTGCGCTGGCACCTCGAAGACCGGGTGCTGATCCATGGCAACAAGACGGTCGTCTTCGCCTGATCGAACACGGAGTGCGCCATGACCTTCGCCGAGGTAGTGCTGATGCCCTGGATGCTGGGGCTCGGCTGGCTGATCAGTGGCGCGGTGCTGTGCCTGGCCCTGGCCCAGCGGCCGTGGCGGGCGCTGCTTGCCGACGTCGCCCTGCAGCACCGCTGGCTGGCGGCGCTGGTGGCGGTACTGCTGATGTGGCAGCTGCGCGCTCAGGCGGTGGACTGGCTAACCCTGCACCTGGTATTCACCGCGCTGCTGACGCTGATCTTCAAGGCGCCGCTGGCGCTGCTGATCTGCCTGGCGGTCAATCTCGGCATGGTGTTGCTGGGGCGGGTGGCCTGGCCGCTGCTGGGGGTCAATGTGCTGGTCAGCGGGGTGGTGCCGGCGCTGGTGATGGTCATCGCCTGGCGGCTGGTGGATCGCTGGCTGGCCGATAACCTGCCGGTCTTCGTGTTCGTCTGCGGTTTCTTCGGCACGGCGCTTGCCACCCTGGCCAGCGGGCTGACCACGGTAGCCATCGTCGGCCTCGGCACAAGCGACCCCGAGGCGTGGTTCCTGGCTTCGGAGTATGCGCGCTTCCTGCCGCTGCTGATGCCCTCCGAGGCCTTTATCAGCGGCATGCTGCTCAGCGTGCTGGTGGTCTATCATCCCGAGTGGGTGGCGACCTTTAACTCCCGGCGCTATATCGATACCAAGTAGCGGCCACGGGCGATCACGTTTCGTCGAATAGCGTCAGCTGGCGCTGGGCGTCTTCGGGGACCAGACGCACCCCAACGCCGAGCAGCCTCACCGGGCGCGCGCCGCGCTGCCAGGCCTGCTCGAGCAGGTGCTGGAAGCCCTGCGGGTCACCGGCGTTACCCATGCCCTCCATGGTGGTCAGGCTGAAGTCGTCGAAGCGTACCTTGACGAAGCGCTTGTCGCTGGGCGGGTGATCGTGGCGTGCCAGGCGCTGCTGCAGCTTGTCGAACAGCGGCATCAGCGCCTGGCGACAGGCGGAGAGGTCGGGAAGGTCGCGGTCGAAGGTGGTCTCGACGCTGACCGACTTGCGCTCGCGGCTGATCTTAACCTCGCGCTCATCGATGCCCCGGGCCAGCTGGTAGAGGTGGCGGCCGAACTTGCCGAAGCGCTCGAGGAGGGTGGCCAGCGAACGCTGGCGCAGGTCGTCGCAGGTGTGAATGCCCAGCCCTTCGAGCTTGGCCGCGGTGGCCGGCCCTACGCCGTGCAGCTTGCTTACCGGCAGCGGACGCAGGAAATCCTCGACGGCGTCGGGGGTGATCACCGTGAGGCCGTCGGGCTTGTCCCAGTCGCTGGCGATCTTGGCCAGGAACTTGCTCGGCGCCACGCCCACCGACAGGGTGATACCGGTGCGAGCCAGGGTCTGTTCCTTGAGCCAGCTGGCCATCCAGGTGGCGCTGCCGCGGAAGCGTTCGACCTCGCTGACATCGAGGTAGGCCTCGTCCAGCGACAGCGGCTCGATCAGCGGGGTGAGCTCGGCAAACAGCGCCTGGATCTGCTGCGAGACGGCGCGGTAGCGTTCGAAATCGGGAGGCAGGACCACCAGCTCCGGGCACAGCCGCAGCGCCTTGGCGGTGGGCATGGCGCTGCGCACGCCGAAGGCGCGCGCCGGGTAGTTGCAGGTTGCCACCACCCCGCGGCGCTCGGCACTACCGCCCACCGCCAGCGGCACCTCGCGCAGTGCGGGCCGGTCGCGCATCTCCACCGCGGCATAGAAGCAGTCGCAGTCGGCGTGCAGGATCTTGCGCATTACGTGGCTGAGGCTTAGCCCAGCGCCTGGCCGTTGCCGCCGCGAATCACGCCAACGCCGATGCCTTCGATCTCGAGCTCCTGATGGCGCAGGTCGACCTCGATGGGGGCGAAGTCCTCGTTCTCGGCGGTCAGCCACACCTGGTGCCCCTGGCGCTTGAAGCGCTTGACGGTGACTTCGTCCTCCAGCCGGGCGACCACGATCTGGCCGTCGCGAATGCGCTCTGTGCGGTGCACGGCGAGCAGGTCGCCCTCGAGGATCCCGATGTCCTTCATCGACAGGCCGCGCACCCGCAGCAGATAGTCGGCGCGGGGCGTGAAGTACTCCGGCGGCAGCGGACAGTGGCGATCGATGTGGGCGGCGGCCAGAATCGGGCTGCCGGCGGCCACCTCGCCGATGATCGGCAGGCCGGGCTGAGCGCTGGCATCGATCGCAGGGTCCTGCTCCTGGGCGGGGAGGCGGATGCCCCGCGAGGTGCCGGCAACCATGCGAATCACGCCCTTCTTGCTCAGTGCGCGCAGATGCTCCTCGGCGGCATTGGGCGAGCGAAAGCCCAGGGCCCTGGCGATCTCGGCGCGGGTTGGCGGATAGCCCAGCTCGGACATGGTCTTGACGATGAAGTCGTAGACGTTCTGCTGGCGTGGGGTGAGAGGGCGGGTCATGTGACCTCCGCAAGTGGGTGGCGGTGTTTGGTTAAGTATACAGTATGGCTGAGTATCCAGTAAAAGCGTTGTAGCGTTTAAAACGCCATGTTTGTGACCAAGTGTCATATTGCGTAGAATATAATTACGTTTAAAACAACTGTTTACCAACTCGGCAGGGGGGGACATGGCACAACCCGATACCGTGACGCGCATACTCGACACCGCAGAGGTACTGTTTGCCGAGCGAGGCTTCGCGGAGACCTCGCTGCGCAACATTACCAGCAAGGCCAAGGTCAACCTGGCCGCGGTCAACTACCACTTCGGCTCCAAGAAGGCGTTGATCCAGGCCGTGTTTGCGCGCTATCTGGACCCCTTCACCGAGCGTTTCCACGCTGCCCTGGATGAGCTCGAGGCGGAGTACGCCGGCCGCGTCATACCGCTAGAAGTGCTGCTGGAGAGCATGGCAAAAACGGTGCTCGATGTCCCCGCCGAGCGTAACAGCCTTAAGGTCTTCATGCGCTTGCTGGGGCTGGCCTACAGCCAGGCCCAGGGGCACCTGCGGCGCTATATTCAGGATCACTACGGCAGCGTGTTCAGCCGCTTCTCCGAGCTGGTGCGCAAGGCCACCCCTGAGTTGCCCGAAGCCGAGCGCTTCTGGCGGCTGCACTTCGTGCTCGGCACGGTGATCTTCACCCTCTCGGGACTGGATGCGCTGCGCGACATCGCCGAGAAGGACTACGGCGACCACGTCAGCGTACGCGAACTGATCCGCCGCCTGCGCCCGGTGGTGGTGGCGGCGATGAATGCGCCGCTGCCCGACGCAGCGCCGGATAGCCTGCCGGCGGCGGTCTGATGGTGACTACCCCGCGCCTCGAGCAGCTGCCCCCGGAGACAGGCCACTGGCTGGAGGTCGATCTCTCGACCCAGCGGCTGTGGTGCTGGCAGGGCCGCCAGCGGGTCGCCGACTATCCGGTCTCCAGCGGTGCGGCAGGCATCGGCCAGCGTGACGGTAGCGGTCAGACGCCGCTCGGTTGGCACTATGTGCGCGCGGCGATCGGCGACGGCCAGCCGCCGGGCGCGGTGTTTCGCGGTCGTCGCCCGACCGGCGAGGTGTTCGACGCGACACTGGCCGCCGAGTATCCTGCACGCGACTGGATCCTGACTCGTATCCTGTGGCTATGCGGACTCGAGCCGGGGTATAACCGCGGCGGCCAGGTCGACTCCCAGCGCCGCTATATTTACCTGCATGGCACGCCGCCGGATCAGCCGATGGGCACCCCGGCCTCCCACGGCTGCCTGCGGCTGCGCGATACGGCGCTGCTCGAGGTGTTCGATTTCGCCCCGGCCGGCACCCCGGTGTGGCTTCACGACTGATCGGCCCCGGCCGCTCTTGTCTGGTGCTGAGCGAAGGGCGTCGGGTCATCCCCTGTTGTCGGCCTGGCGCTTGGTCTAGAATCGGCTCCTTCTCTGCCAAGGAAGATGAACATGACGCAACCTATCGGCCCGGTGATGCTGGACCTGGAAGGGCCCCGGCTCAGCCGAGAAGAAGGTGACATGCTCAAGCGTCCCGAGGTTGGCGGCGTGATCCTGTTCTCCCGCAATGTCGAGGACGCCGTCCAGGTTCAAGCGCTGTGCGCGGCGATTCGCCGAGTGCGCCCCGACCTGCTGCTGGCCATCGATCAGGAGGGCGGCCGTGTGCAGCGTCTGCGCCAGGGCGTCACCCGCCTGCCGTCGATGGCGCAGCTGGCGGCCGGCTACGACGACGATCCCCAGGCCGTACTGCAGCAGTGTCAGGATGCCGGCTGGCTGCTGGGCATGGAGATGGCTGCCTGCGGCTTCGACGTCTCATTCGCCCCGGTGCTCGACGTCGACGGCGACTCGATCTTGATCGGTGATCGCAGTTTCTCTTCCGATCCCCAGGTCGTCAGCCTGCTCGGCGGTGCCTTCATCAGCGGCCTGCACGATGCCGGGATGGTCGCCATCGGCAAGCACTTTCCCGGCCACGGCGGCGTGGTGGCAGACTCGCACCACGAGCTGCCGGTGGACCCCCGGCCGCTCTCGGTGCTGCGTGAGCATGACATGCGGCCCTTCGCCGAGCTGGCTTCACGTCTCGATGGGATCATGCCCTCCCACGTCATCTATAGCGCCTTCGACGACAAGCCAGCGGGGTTCTCGCGCAGCTGGCTTGGCCTGTTGCGCGAAGAGCTGGGTTTCAAGGGCGCGATCTTCTCCGACGACCTGCTGATGGCCGCGGCGCGAGTCGCCGGTAGCCCTGGCCAGGCGGCGCTGGCGGCCCTGGACGCGGGCTGCGACATGGTGCTGGTGTGCAACGACCGCGACGCGGCGCTCGAGGCGCTCGACGCCTGCGCCGGGCGCGCCAACAAACGGCCTGCCAAGCTGCGCTATCGGCGCGCTAGGCCCAACCTCGAGGCGTTGCCGGCACTGTCGCGCTGGCGCCGGGTACATGCGCGGCTCGAGGCCCTGAGCGACGCCAGCGACGACGCCTGACATGCTCGAGCTGCTGGCCCCCCTTGAAGACCTGGTCAAGGCACACCTCGGCCTGCCCCAGTGGCTGCTGGCACCACTGCTGATCATCGCAGTGGCGCTGCTGGTGGATCTCACCGCCTGGCTGGTCATCTGGCGCCTGGGGCCGCTGCTGCAGCGCACCCGCAGCCGCTGGGACGACGCCGTGGTGGTGGCCATTCGCCGCCCGCTGCGCGTATGGATCTGGGGGTTCGCGCTACTTTCGGTGCTGGCCTTTCTGGTGGCCCGTTTCGAGCCGGGCTGGGCCGACGGCCAGACGCTTACTGGGCGCAGCCTGTTCACGCTGGTGATGTTGGCCTGGGCCGGGCTGCGCATGGTCAAGCAGGTCGAACAGCGGCTGCTGTTTCCTCCCCCGGGGCATCCCGCCAAGCCCATCGATGCCAGCAGCGCCTCGGCGATCAGCAAGGTGGTCGGCGCGATCGTGCTGGTGCTGGTCTGCCTGCTGGCGCTACAGCAGCTGGGGGTGCAGCTGTCCGGGATCCTCGCCTTCGGCGGCCTGGGCGGGATCATGGTCGGCTTTGCCGCCCGTGACCTGCTGGCCAACTTCTTCAGCGGCCTGGCGGTGCACCTCGACGACCCGTTCAAGGTCGGTGACTGGATTCGTTCGCCGGACCGCGAGATCGAGGGCGTGGTCGAGGACATTGGCTGGCGCCTGACGCGCATTCGCACCTTCGACTCGCGGCTGCTGTTCGTGCCCAATGCGGCGTTTAGCACCATCACCGTCGAAAACCCCTCGCGCATGCACAACCGGCGGATCTTCCAGACGCTGGGGCTTCGCTATCAGGACATGACCCAGGTGCGTGACGTGGTGGCATCGATTCGCGAGATGCTCGACACTCATGAGCATATCGATCATGACCAGCCGATGCTGGTCAATTTTACCGGGGTAGGGGAGCATACCCTCGACGTGATGCTGCACGTCTATACTGCGACCACCGATTGGGCGGAGCATCAGGACATCCAGCAGGATGTGCTGCTGCGCATCGCCGATATACTCGACCAGCACGATGCCGCGCTGGCGCTGCCGGTGCGCGAGCTGACCCTCAACCAGGCGATTGCCCTGGAGGCCAGCGAGCATGATGCCGACGACGGCAGTGCGGCCGCCCCTCGCCCGCCCGAGCCCGGCGCCGATCAGCCCCGCGGGCAGGGCAAGCTGCGCGGCGATGAAGCCGCTTCTCCCTCAAGCAATGCGACCCAGGACAACGATGCCTAACCTCGACCCCCTGTATCATGAGTCACTCACCACCATGCGCGAGGTGATGGACAACGCCGACTGCCTGATCTCCCAGGCCGATGTCGAGCGCGCCCTCGATCGCATGGCCGACGAGATCAGCGCCGACCTGGGCGACAAGCTGCCGGTGTTCTACTGCGTGATGAACGGCGGCCTGATCACCACCGGCCACTTGCTGACGCGGCTGGGGTTCCCCCTCGAGGTGGATTACCTGCATGCCACCCGCTATCGCGGCGGCCTGCGTGGAGGCGAGCTGTTCTGGCGTGTTTCGCCGGAGATTCCCATGGCCGGGCGCCACGTGGTGATCGTCGACGATATCCTCGACGAGGGCGCGACCCTGGCGGCGATCCTGCGCTACTGCGAAGAAGCCGGTGCGGCGAGTATCTCCACCGCGGTGCTGGTCGACAAGCGTCACGACCGCAAGGCGGTGCCTGAGCTGACCGCCGACTACTGCAGTCTCGAGGTGGTCGACCGCTACGTGTTCGGCTTCGGCATGGACTACAAGGGCTACTGGCGCAATGCGCCGGGGATCTTCGCGCCCAAAGGTCTATGAGCAACTCTTTGAGCAAGGGGTGCCAGTGGCCCCGCCGATAACCGCCGAGGGCTGGCCCGTTGGGTCAGCCCTCGGCGTTTTCGGGTAGCGCCAGCAGCGCCTCGCGGCAGCGCCCCTCGACGTCGTCCAGCTCCTTGCGCATCAGGCGGATGTCCTCCTCCTGGCGCTGCAGGTTGGTGCGTTTCTCGGCGAGCAGCTCGAGCAGCCGCCGCAGCTGGCGAGCGTTGCCGTCGGGCAGGGCGTCGTAGAGCTCGATTACCTCGCGAATCTCGCCCAGCGAAAAGCCCAGCCGCTTGCCGCGCAGGGTCAGCTTGAGGCGTACCCGGTCCTTGTCGTGGTAGATGCGCGTCTGGCCGCGGCGCTCAGGCTCGAGCAACCCCTCCTGCTCATAGAAGCGGATGGTGCGCGGGGTGACCTCGAACATGCGCGAGAGCTCGCTGATCGAGTAGGTGCGGGGGGCGCTGTCGGGTGTC
This sequence comes from Franzmannia qiaohouensis, assembly GCF_031451695.1. Lineage (NCBI taxonomy): Bacteria > Pseudomonadati > Pseudomonadota > Gammaproteobacteria > Oceanospirillales > Halomonadaceae > Franzmannia > Franzmannia qiaohouensis. Next base: position 98,917 of record NZ_JARWAM010000008.1, on the reverse strand, counting down.
ATGGTTTTCAGGATAACGTGAGTTGACGTTAACGTAAATCGCCGATCATGCTGTGGGCATCCGCTATCCTGCCTGGAGGCCCGATGTCCAACACCCCATCCCCCCTGCGTGTCACCCACTGGCCGACCCGTGACGGCCACCGCATCGGTGTGGCAACACTCGACGCCGAACGCTCGCTCAATGCCCTGACGCTGGACATGATCGAGGCCCTCGACGCCCAGTTGACGACCTGGCAGCAAGACGACAGCGTGGTGGCGGTATGGCTGGAGGGCGCCGGTGACAGGGCGTTCTGCGCCGGCGGCGATATCGTCGCGCTGTATCGCGCACTGCAGGGCGACGCACACGCGGCGCGCGACTACGTGGTGCGCTACTTCCGAGCCGAATACGCCCTCGACTACCGCCTGCACACCTATCCCAAGCCGCTGCTGGCGTGGGGCGACGGCATCGTCATGGGTGGTGGCATGGGGCTGCTGGCAGGTGCCCGGCACCGCCTGGTCACCGAGCGCTCACGGCTGGCGATGCCCGAAATCAGTATCGGCCTCTACCCGGACGTGGGCGCGAGCTGGTTTCTCAACCGCATGCCGCCGGGCATCGGTGCCTACCTGGCGCTTACCGGGGCGCAGCTCAACGCCCGCGACGCCCTCGACCTCGGCCTGGCCGACCAGCTGGTGCCTGCCGAGTGTCGCGAGGCCTTGATCGATGCGCTGTGCCGCGCCGACTACGGCAATGTCACGACCCTGAATGACCGCGCCATCCATGCGGTCCTCGCAGCGGTGGCCGACCGCGACCAGGCACCGCCCGCCCAGCTGTGGCCGTGGCGCGACCATATCCAGCGGCTTACCAGCGCTGCCGATGCCGCCCAGGCCTGCGCGGCGATCCTTGCAGACCGCCAGCAGGACGACTGGCTGGCCGCCAATCGTCGCCGCCTCGGCGACGGCTGCCCGCTGACCGCGCAACTCGCCTGGGGCATGCTCGAACGCCATCGCCGCGCCAGCCTCGCCGAGGCGCTGCGCGACGAGCTGAGCCTGTCGCTGCGCTGCTGCCTGGAGGGCGACCTGGCCGAGGGCGTGCGCGCGCTGCTGATCGACAAGGACAAGCAGCCGCAATGGTCCCACGCCGATGTGCCGAGCGTGCCTGCGGCGGAGGTCGCGGCGATGCTGCACAGTGCCTGGCAGTGCGACGACCACCCCCTGGCCACGCTCGGCGAGAAGGGCTAGCGGGCGGATTAGGGGTAGCGTTCTCGGCGCTTTTATTCTACATTCTATGAAAATGTAGAAATTATTGCACCGCTACCCCGGAGCCGACCATGAGCCAGATTACCCCGATCACTTGGGACGACCCGTTCCGCCTCGTCGACCAGCTCAGCGAAGACGAGCGCATGGTCTACCAGACCGCCCATGACTACTGCCAGGACAAGCTGCTGCCGCGGGTGCTGGAGGCCAATCGCCACGAGCGCTTCGACCGCGAGATCATGAACGAGATGGGCGAGCTGGGCCTGCTCGGCGCGACCATGGAGGGCTACGGCGGTGCCGGGCTCAACTACGTCAGCTACGGCCTGATTGCCCGCGAAGTGGAGCGCGTCGACTCCGGCTACCGTAGCGCCATGAGCGTGCAGTCGAGCCTGGTGATGTACCCCATCCACGCCTTCGGCAGCGACGTCCAGCGCGACAAGTACCTGCCCAAGCTGGCCAGCGGTGAGTGGGTCGGCTGCTTCGGCCTCACCGAGCCCGACCACGGCTCCGACCCCAACGGCATGAGCACCCGGGCCACCAAGATCGACGGCGGCTACAAGCTCAACGGCACCAAGAGCTGGATCACCAACTCGCCGATTGCCGATGTCTTCGTGGTGTGGGCCAAGGACGATGAAGGCGACCTGCGCGGCTTTATCCTCGAGAAGGGTATGGCGGGGCTCTCGGCACCCAAGATCGAGGGCAAGTTCAGCCTGCGCGCCTCGGTCACCGGCCAGATCGCCATGCAGGACGTGGAGGTCTCCGACGAGCAGATCCTGCCCGGCGTCAAGGGCCTCAAGGGGCCGTTCTCGTGCCTCAATCGCGCCCGTTATGGTATCGCCTGGGGCACCATGGGCGCCGCCGAGGCGTGCTGGCACGCGGCGCGCCAGTACACCCTCGACCGCAAGCAGTTCGGCCGCCCGCTGGCCGCCAACCAGCTGATCCAGAAGAAGCTCGCCGACATGCAGACCGAGATCGCCCTGGGCCTGCAGGCCGCGCTGCGCGTCGGCCGCATGATCGACGACGGCCAGCTGGTGCCCGAGGCGATCTCGCTGATCAAGCGCAACAACTGCGGCAAGGCGCTGGATATCGCGCGGGTGGCGCGGGACATGCACGGCGGCAACGGCATCGCCGACGAGTACCACGTGATTCGCCATGTGATGAACCTCGAGGCGGTCAACACCTATGAGGGCACCCACGATATTCATGCGCTGATCCTGGGACGGGCCCAAACCGGTATTCAGGCCTTTAGCAACTGATCGACCGGACCCGTCAGGGTAATAGCGGCATCTAAGCGAAGGACGCAGGGGACAGGTCGAAAAGGAGGTTTGCGCCATGGGTGAGGAGGATTCCTCCGAACGGGCTGGCCATGGATGGCCAGCACCGGTCCTACAAGCGGAGCAGGATGCGAGAGCGCAGTAGGGCGCAAGGTAGCGCCCAGGGATGGGTTTACAGCGCCTCCTTGCAGGCCTGTCGCCGGATCCGTTCGAGCGGTGCTGCCTATCTCCGATAGCCCTTTCCCGAGTGATCAAGGAGACAAGATGAGCGGACCGCTCGACGGTATCGTGGTGCTCGATATGTCACGCGTGCTGGCCGGCCCCTGGGCCGGCCAGCTGCTGGCCGATCTGGGCGCCCAGGTGATCAAGATCGAACGCCCCGGCAGCGGTGACGACACCCGCGGCTGGGGGCCGCCGTGGCTGGAAGACGCCGCCGGCGACCCGCTGGAGGCGGCGTATTTCCTGTGCGCCAACCGCGGCAAGCAGTCGCTGGCGGTGGATATCACCCGCCCCGAGGGCCAGGCGCTGGTGCGCGAGCTGGCCTCGCGTGCCGATATCCTGCTGGAGAATTTCAAGGTCGGCGGCCTCAAGAAGTATGGCCTCGACTACGCCAGCCTCCATGAACTCAACCCGGGGCTGATCGGCTGCTCGATCACCGGCTTCGGCCAGGACGGCCCCTATGCCCACCGCGCCGGCTACGACTTCATGATCCAGGCCATGGGCGGCTTGATGAGCGTCACCGGCGACGCCGAGGGCATGCCGATGAAGACCGGCGTGGCGATTACCGATGTGATGACCGGGCTCTACGCCGCGGTGGGCGTGCTTGCGGCACTCCACGAGCGCGGGCGCAGCGGTGTCGGCCGACATATCGACGTGGCGCTACTCGACGTGCAGCTGGCGACCCTTGCCAACCAGGCCCTCAACACCCTGGTGTCGGGGCGCGACCCACAGCGACACGGCAATGCCCATCCCAATATCGTGCCCTACCAGGCCTTCGCCTGCGCCGACGGCCACCTGGTACTGACGGTGGGCAATGACAGCCAGTTTGCGCGCTTCGCCACGCTGCTCGGCCACCCCGAGTGGGCCAGCGACCCGGCCTACGCCACCAACGGCGCGCGGGTCGCCAGCCGCGACACCCTGGTGGCGCTGATCGAGGCCTGCCTGAAGGCCCGGCCGCGGGACGCCTGGCTCGCCGACTTCGAGGCGCACGGCATTCCCGCCGGTCCCATCAACACCATTTCCGAAGCCCTGCACGACCCCCAGGTGCTGCATCGTGGCATGGTCACCACCCTCGAGCGAGACGGCAACGCCGTGCCCCAGGTCGGCAATCCGCTGCGCTTCGATGGCGACGGCCAGACCAGCCGCCGCGCGCCGCCGGGGCTCGGCGATGACAGCGACAGCGTGCTCGCCGGGATGGGGCTCAACGCCGAGCAGATCAACCTGCTGCGCGAGCAGGGCATCATTGCGTAGCGCACCGCGCCCAGCAATGTGTCGCCCGGCACTGGGCGCTAGCGCGGCGACAGGCGCCGGTTGAGGCCGGTCTCGGCGATCATGCGCGTCGAGATCTCCTCGATGGAAAAGCGTGTGGTGTCGATGAAGGGCACATGCATTTGGCGGAACAGCCCCTCGGCCTGCTGCACCTCCTGCATGCACTGATCCATCGAACAGTAGCGGCTGTTGGGTCGCCGTTCGCTGCGGATCGCCGCCAGCCGACGGGCGTCGATGGTCAGGCCGAACAGCTTGTGGCGGAAGGGCGCCAGCGCCGCCGGCAGCTTGAGACTGCCATCCTCGTCGAGGTCGTCGTCGGTGAGCGGGTAGTTGGCGGCCCGGATGCCGAACTGCAGTGCCAGGTAGAGCGAGGTCGGCGTCTTGCCGCAACGCGACACCCCGACCAGTATGACATCGGCCTTGTCGTACTGATGGGTGCGCGCGCCGTCGTCGTTGTCCAGGGCAAAGTGCACCGAATCGATGCGGTTCATGTAGGCATCATCGCGGCCGATCGAGTGGGTACTGCCGACGCTATAGGTAGAGCGCGTGGCCAGCTCTTTCTCCAGCGGCTCGAGGAAGGTCGAAAAGATATCGACCTTGAAGCCGCTGGCCTGGCTGATCACGTCGCGGATGTCGGCGTCGACGATGGTGTCGATGATGATCGGCTGGGCGCCGTCGCGCACGGCGGTGGCGTTGATCACCTCGACCAGCGCCTCGGCCTTGTCGACGCTGTCGATATAGGGCTTGGTGAGCATGCGGATATCGACGCTCTCGAACTGAGCCAGCAGGCTGCGGCCAAGGCTTTCGGCGGTGATGCCGGTGCCGTCGGAAATGAAGAAGGCGGTGCGGGTCATGGTGGTCTCGTCTGGTCGCGGTGGAGCGATTACTACACAAAACCCCGCGTGTTGTAAAAATCCTCCAGTGACTTCGCTGTTAGACCAATGGCGAATACAGCCCTGGCTTGGTAGGGTGAGCCACACTTCGCTAGCGGCCTCGCCGCGCTTTGCGCCGATACCGCCACAAGCGGTATTCCGCACCTGAACTAGGGGGTCTCGTGGAAGAGTACATTGTGTGGTTCGACCAGTTGGGCATGCACGACGTCGAACGCGTTGGTGGCAAGAACGCCTCGCTTGGCGAGATGATCTCCAACCTGGCCGGGGCCGGCGTCAGCGTACCCGGCGGCTTCGCCACCACGGCCCACGCCTATCGCGAATTCCTTGCCCACGAAGGGCTCAACGAGCGCATCAACCAGGCCCTGGCGCGCCTCGACGTCGACGACGTTGGCGAGCTGGCGCGGGTCGGCGCCGAGATCCGCCAGTGGGTGATCGACACACCGCTGCCGCCGGCCTTCGAGGCGGCGCTGCGCGACGCCTACCAGCAGATGGAAGCCAAGCACCCCAGCCTCAAGGCCGCGGTGCGCAGCTCGGCCACCGCCGAAGACCTGCCAGATGCCTCCTTCGCCGGCCAGCAGGAGACCTTCCTCAATATCGAAGGCTTCGACAACATCAAGCGCGCCGTCCACGAGGTGTTTGCCTCGCTGTTCAATGATCGTGCCATCTCCTACCGGGTCCACCGCGGCTATGCCCACGAGAACGTGGCACTCTCTGCCGGGGTGCAGAAGATGGTGCGCTCCGAGACCGGTGCCAGCGGGGTGATGTTCACCCTCGATACCGAGTCGGGCTTCCGCGACGCGGTGTTCGTCACTGCCTCCTGGGGGCTCGGCGAAACCGTGGTGCAGGGCGCGGTCAATCCGGATGAGTTCTACGTCCACAAGCCGACCCTGGCCGCCGGCCGGCCGGCAGTGCTGCGCCGTAACCTCGGCTCCAAGCTGATCAAGATGATCTATACCGCCGATACCAGCGCCGGCAAGTCGGTGGAGACCGTCGAGGTACCGCTCACCGAGCGCGGCCGTTTCTGCATCAATGACGCCCAGGTCATGGACCTGGCGCGCCAGGCGGTGATCATCGAGCAACACTACCAGCGGCCGATGGACATCGAGTGGGCGCTGGACGGCGACGACGGCAAGCTCTACATCGTTCAGGCGCGCCCCGAAACCGTGGTCTCGCAGCAGGAGGGCGGCAAGCTCGAGCGCTTCCAGCTCAAGGAGAAGGGGCGCACCCTGGTCAGCGGCCGGGCCATCGGCCAGCGCATCGGCCAGGGCGCGGTCAAGGTGATCCTGACCCCGGACGAGATGGACAAGGTCAAGGACGGCGACGTGCTGGTCACCGACATGACCGATCCCGACTGGGAGCCGATCATGAAGCGCGCTTCGGCGATCGTCACCAACCGCGGCGGGCGTACCTGCCACGCGGCGATCATTGCCCGTGAGCTGGGCATTCCGGCAGTGGTCGGCTGCGGCGACGCCACCGCGGTGCTCAGCGACGGCCGCGAGGTCACGGTGTCATGTGCCGAGGGCGATACCGGCAACGTCTACGAGGGGCTACTGGCCTTCGACCGCAAGGTCTCGAGCGTCGATGCCATGCCCGAGATTCCGTTCAAGATCATGATGAACGTCGGCAATCCCGACCGCGCCTTCAGCTTCGCCGGCCTGCCCAACGCCGGCGTCGGCCTGGCGCGCCTGGAGTTCATCATCAACCGCATGATCGGCGTGCATCCCAAGGCGCTGCTCGACTACGACCGCCTGCCCCTCGACCTGCAGCAGAGCATCGACCTGCGCACCGCCGGTTACAGCGACCCGGTGAGCTTCTATGTCGACAAGCTGGTCGAGGGCATCTCGACCCTGGCCGCGGCCTTCTATCCGCAACGGGTCATCGTGCGGCTCTCGGACTTCAAGTCCAACGAGTACGAGAACCTGATCGGCGGCAAGCTCTACGAGCCCGGTGAAGAGAACCCGATGCTCGGCTTCCGCGGCGCGTCGCGCTACATTTCCGAGGCCTTCCGGCCGTGCTTCGAGCTCGAATGCAAGGCGCTCAAGCGGGTGCGCGAAGAGATGGGCCTCGACAACATCGAGATCATGGTGCCCTTCGTGCGCACGCCGGACGAAGGCAAGGCGGTGGTCGACCTGCTCGCCGCCAACGGCCTGGCCCGCGGCGACAACGGCCTCAAGGTGATCATGATGTGCGAGCTGCCGGCCAACGCGCTGCTGGCCGACGAGTTCCTCGCCCACTTCGATGGCTTCTCCATCGGCTCCAACGACCTCACCCAGCTGACCCTGGGCCTGGATCGCGACTCGGGGATCGTGGCGCACTTGTTCGACGAGCGTAACCCGGCGGTCAAGAAGCTCCTGGCGATGGCGATTCAGGCCTGCAAGGCCCAGGGCAAGTACGTTGGCATCTGCGGTCAAGGGCCATCGGATCATCCCGATCTCGCCAAGTGGCTGATGGAGCAGGGCATCGACTCGGTCTCGCTGAACCCTGATGCGGTGCTCGAAACCTGGTTTATGCTCGCCGGCGAAACGCTCGGCTAACCGAGAAAACACCCCGAGCTATGGCAGTGTCTATTAGCGAGGGACGCTGGTGGTAGGTCGAAGAGGGGGTTTGCGCCATGGATGGCGCAAGGTAGCGCCCAGGGACGGGTTTACAGCGCCCCCTCGTAGGCCTACCACCGGATCAGTCCCGAGCGGTGCTGCTTACGGCGATGGCCCTACTAACGCCCGCTCGACCCCGTCGAGCGGGCGCTTTTCGTCTATGCTGTCAGTCTCCCCCTAACGCCTGCGACAAGGAGCCCGTCCCATGCCTACTCCCACCGTTCCCTCCCGCCGCCGCCTGCTGCCGTGGGCGGTAGCCGTGACCCTCTGCGTGCCCCTCGCAGCCCAGGCCGAGGTGGCCTTCGACTACGATATCCCGGCGATCGCCCCGGAAGTCAGTTCCGGCAGCGAGGAGAAGCCCGGCTGGGCGACCCAGCGCTTCGCCGTGGCCGCTGCCAACCCGCTGGCCACCGATGCCGGCTACCAGGTGCTCAAGGCCGGTGGCAGCGCGGTCGACGCGGCGATTGCGGTGCAGATGGTACTGACCTTGGTCGAGCCGCAGTCCAGCGGTATCGGTGGTGGAGCCTTCCTGATGCACTACGACGGCGAGGAGGTGCAGGCCTACGACGGCCGTGAAACGGCACCTGGCGACGTCGACGGCGAGCTGTTCCTCGACGAGGAGGGTGAGCCGCTCGACTTCATGGACGCCGCGGCCAGCGGCCTCTCGGTAGGTGCGCCGGGGACCGTGCGCATGCTCGAACTGGCCCACGAGCGCCACGGTGAACTGCCCTGGGCGGCGCTGTTCGAGCCGGCGATTGCGCTGGCCGAGCAGGGCTTCGCGGTCAGCCCACGGCTGCACGCCAGCCTGGCCGGCGAGGAGCGTCTGCGCGACGATCCGCTGGCGGGGGCGTTCTACTATCCCGATGGCGAACCGCTGGCCGAGGGGCATGAGCTGAAGAACCCGGCGCTAGGCACGATCTTCCGTGCGCTCGCCGAAAACGGCAGCAAGGCGCTGCACACCGGGCCTATCGCCGAGGACCTGGTGTCTCGCGTTCAGGATCACGCCGAGCGGCCCGGCACCCTGAGTCTTGAAGACCTGGCCAGCTACTCTGCCGAGACCCGCACGCCGCTGTGCAACGACTGGCAGGCCTATCGCGTATGCGGTTTTCCGCCGCCGTCCTCTGGGCATCTGACCATCATGCAGATTCTCGGCGTGCTTGAACACCTACCCGAGATTGAGGCGCCGCTCGAGGATGACCGGCCGAGTGTAGACTGGTTGCATCAGTTTCTCGAGGCCTCGCGGCTGGCCTTCGCCGACCGCGGCAAGTATATCGCCGACCCCGATTTCGTCGAGGCGCCCGGCTACGACTGGAACAGCATGCTCGACCCTCAGTATCTCGCCGGGCGGGCCGCACTGCTGGGTGAAGAGAGCCTGGGTAGCGACGGCGCCGAGCCGGGCGAGCCTGGCGAGCTCGCCACCGCCTGGGCGGTGCAGCCCGAGCAGCCCGAGTACGGTACCAGCCATATCAGCATCATCGACGAGCACGGCAACGCACTGGCCATGACCACCACCATCGAGTCGGCCTTCGGTGCACGGATCATGGCCGACGGCGGCACTGGCCTGCCCGGTGGCTACCTGCTCAACAATGAGTTGACCGATTTTTCGTTCACGCCGGAAGACGCTGACGGCAACCCGATTGCCAACCGCGTCGAGGCGCACAAGCGGCCGCGTTCGAGCATGAGCCCGACGCTGGTGTTCGATCGCGACAGCGATGCGCTGGTGGCAAGTCTGGGCTCCCCCGGCGGTGCGGCGATCATCCACTACACCGCCAAGGCGCTGGTGGCGATGCTCGACTGGGGGCTGGACGCCCAGCAAGCGCTCGACCTGCCTCACGCCATTACCCTTGGCGGGCCGGTATTCCTCGAAGAGGGGGGCTTTCCCGCCGAGGTGCTCGAGGCGCTCAACCAGCGCGGCCATGACGCCAGCGAGCGGGAGCTGGTCAGCGGCCTGCAGGCGCTACAGGTCGTCGAGGGCGGCTTCTACGGCGGCGCCGACCCGCGCCGCGAAGGCGTGGTGATGGGGGAGTAAGCACCTGGCCAGCAGCGCCGAGCCCGAGCCATTCAGCGCGGCGCTCGGCGCTGGGCGCTATCAGCCCCTTAGCCAGTTCCTCAGCTTGACCAGCAGCAGCGCGCCGTCGCTGAGCTCGCGACGGTCTTCGAGCAACTCGGCAAGCAGGTCGGGGCGGTCGGTGATGATATTGTCGACGCCCATGTCGATCAGCTGCGACATGCGTGCGCGGTCGTTGACCGTCCAGGTGTGCAGCTCGTAGCCGAAGTAGCTTGCGGCGCGGATCTCGGCATCGCTGACCCGATTGTGGCGCAACCCCAGGGCATCGAAGCTGGTGCGATCGAGGGTGCCCGGCAGCACGAACTGGGCTAGCAGGGTCGCACGAAGCTGCGGTTGGCGAGCCTTGATCTCGCGCACCAGCGACGGCGACATGGTGGCGATCAGAACGTCGTCATGGACGTCCTCGCTACCGCACCCTTGAGGCGGTTGCTGCGCCAAATCACGGCACTCCTGGCGCGCCAGATTCTCGCGCGCCAGGCTCTCGAGTACCGCCTCGACCAGATCCAGTTCGCGGCCCGGGTCGGGCTTGAGATCGATCATCAGCGGGCTCTGGGTGCGGGTGCGAGCCAGGGCATCATCCAGCGATGGGATTCGCTCGCCGACATAGGCGTCGCCGAACCAGCTGCCCACGTCGAACTGCTGTAACTCCTCCAGGCTCAGGTCGCGCAGCTGGCGCGAATCGCCGGTGAGACGCTGCAGGGTGCGATCGTGATAGAGCACTACCTGGTTGTCGCCGGTGAGGCGCACGTCGATCTCGATGAAGTCGGCGCCATCGAGGATCGCCTGGTCGATGGCGGCCAGGGTGTTCTCTGGGGCGGCCATGGAGCTGCCGCGGTGTGCAGTGACCAGCACCTCGTCGCGCAGCTCGAAACTGTTGACGATCAGCCACGCCTGGCTGATGGCGAAAGCGATTACCCCCAGCTCTACGGCCCAGGCCCAGCGGCCGGGATGGGAGTCGGCGGTGGGCCGAGGCGGGCGCGGTTCACGGTGTGCCAGGCGCAGATAGAGACATGCCGACAGCAGGCTGTTGGCGGCGATGCCGATGAAGGTTACCGCCAGCGTCAGTAGCACATAGCCGCTGAGATAGGCGAGCATCGCAGGTATCAGTACCGCGTTGCGCTCGGGCAGCCACCACAGCATCGGCGTGAAGACACGATCGAACAGCGCCGAGATCAAGAACGGCAGGGCCACGATCACCACCAGCAGCAGGATCACCGCGACGGCAATTGGCCGGCGTCGGCCACGCGTCAGGCGATGGCTGCGCTTCAGGGCGCGCAGCGGGCTGAGGGTTTCGAGAACCACCAGCGGCAGGGCCAGGATCCAGCGGAAGTAGAGCGTTGCGGCAATGCTTGCCCAGACCAGCGCCAGCGGCAGGCTGACCGCCAGGAACTGCCACAGTGCCGGTGGCCGTACGCGCTGGACGTAGTAGGGGTCGAGGCCGCCGAGGAAGGCGCCGTAGAGCCAGCCAATCGCCAGCACCGGTGGCAGCAGCAGCAGCAGTTGCGCGCCGACCTGTACCACCACCAGCCCGGCCAGCGCCGGTAGACGGCGCAGGCTGCCCCAGAACGCTTCCCAGGCCAGTCGGTAGTGGTTGTCGCGGGGGCGTACCGCGACCAGGATCATCCCGGCCTGCTGGAGGTAGAGCACCAGGAAGGTCAGGCCGATGGCGGCAAGAAGCCATAGCACGCCTCCCGGCGAGATCAGGATATCGAACAGCTCGGCATTGCTGATCACCGGGCGGCCGAACTGGCCGAGCAGCGACGTCAGGGTCCAGGCCACCGAAGGCAGCAGCACCGCCGAAGCGAGGACGGTAAAAAACAGGTGGTAGGCGAGTAGAGGGCGAAAATGCTCACGCAGTGAGCGCAGCACGTCACCGTGTAATTGTGACAGTGACAGCATGGCAGTCCATTACTCCAACGGCAGGCGAGTCTCGGCAATCACGATACCGTTGTTGTCGGCGTACAGCCACTGGCCAGGAGCGAGGTGGGCGCCCGCCACATGCATGGGCTGGTCGCGCTGTCCGCTGCCGTTGGCGGAGCCGCGCCGCGGATGCACGCCCAGCGCCTGGACCCCGAACTCCATCTCGGCCAGCACGTCGACGTCGCGCACGCAGCCGTAGATCACCACGCCGACCCAGCCGTTTTCCAGCGCCAGCTCGGCGAGGCGGTCGCCGAGCAGTGCGCAGCGCTGTGAACCGCCGCCATCGACCATCAGCACGGCGCCGTCGCCGGGCTCGGCGAGCATCTGCATCAGCAGGGCATTGTCTTCGAAGCAGGCGAGGGTCCTCAGCGGGCCGCAGAATGCCTCGCGGCCGCCCAGGTTGAGAAAGACCGGCTCGAGCACCTGGACGTCAGGGTGAGCGTCGCAGATGTCCGGCGTGATGATATGGCTCATACCTTGCTTGACCTTCGCTCGCCGACTTTTCGTGCAAACCTTAGCTATAAGGGCAGGCAGCGATTGTTGCAATAAAAAACGCCCCGCAGAAGCGGGGCGTTTCGGTCATCGGCTATGGCCGTCGCTGCCAGGCAGCGTTGCCATCGATGTTGCGAGCATCGGCGACGATAGGCGTGATGCGGTCGATCAGGCTTCCTGGGCGACCGGAATCACATTCGAGGCAGCCTTTTGGTACTGCTCGATTTCATGGAAGTTCATGTAACGATAGATCTCTGATGCCATCGCGTCGAACTGTCCCATGTAACGCTGGTATTCTTCCACGCTCGGCAGGCGTCCTTCAACCGCTGCCACTGCGGCCAGCTCGGCAGAGGCGAGATAGACGTTGGCGCCGTCGCCCAGGCGGTTGGGGAAGTTACGCGTCGAGGTAGACACCACGGTGGACTTGGCAGCCACCCGCGCCTGGTTGCCCATGCACAGCGAGCAGCCCGGCATTTCCATGCGTGCACCGGCGCGTCCGTAGATGCCGTAGTAGCCCTCTTCGGTGAGCTGGTGCTGGTCCATCTTGGTCGGCGGTGCCAGCCACAGCTTGGTCTTGAGGCTGCCGGCCGGCTGCTGCTCGAGCAGCTTGCCGGCGGCGCGGAAGTGGCCGATGTTGGTCATGCACGAGCCGATGAAGACCTCGTCGATGGTCTCGCCGGCCACCTCGGAGAGCAGGCGGGCGTCGTCGGGGTCATTGGGCGCGCAGAGGATCGGTTCCTTGATCTCTTCGAGGTCGATCTCGATCACTTCGGCGTATTCGGCGTCGGCGTCGGCACGCATCAGGCTGGGGTTGGCCAGCCACTCTTGCATGGCATCGATGCGGCGGCGGATGGTGCGCTCGTCACCGTAGCCGCTGTCGATCATCCATTTCAGCAGGGTGATATTGGACTTCAGGTACTCGGCGACGCTCTCCTCACCCAGGGTGATGGTACAGCCGGCGGCGGAGCGCTCGGCGGAGGCATCGGAGAGTTCGAAGGCCTGCTCGACGGTGAGGTCGTCGAGGCCTTCGATCTCCAGCACGCGGCCCGAGAAGGCGTTCTTCTTGCCGGACTTCTCGACAGTCAGCAGGCCATGCTTGATCCCGTAGTAGGGGATGGCATGCACCAGGTCACGCAAGGTGACGCCGGGCTGGCGCTTGCCCTTGAAGCGCACCAGGATCGACTCCGGCATGTCCAGCGGCATGACGCCGGTGGCGGCGGCGAAGGCCACCAGGCCGGAGCCGGCCGGGAACGAGATGCCCATCGGGAAGCGCGTGTGCGAGTCGCCGCCGGTGCCCACGGTGTCGGGCAGCAGCATGCGGTTCAGCCAGCTGTGAATGATGCCGTCGCCGGGGCGCAGCGAGACGCCACCGCGGTTCATGATGAAGTCGGGCAGGGTGTGCTGGGTCTCGACGTCGACCGGCTTGGGGTAGGCGCTGGTGTGACAGAACGACTGCATCACCAGGTCGGCCTGGAAGCCCAGGCAGGCCAGGTCCTTGAGCTCGTCGCGGGTCATTGGGCCGGTGGTGTCCTGGGAGCCGACGGTGGTCATCTTCGGCTCGCAGTACATGCCGGGACGCACGCCGTCCATGCCGCAGGCCTTGCCGACCATCTTCTGGGCCAGGGTGAAGCCGCGGCCGGTGTCGACCGGCTGCTCCGGTGTCTTGAACACGTCGGAGGGCGCCAGGCCCAGTTCGTTGCGCGCCTTCTCGGTCAGGCCGCGGCCGATGATCAGCGGAATGCGGCCGCCGGCACGCACTTCGTCGAGAATCACGCGGGTCTTGAGCCCGAAGGTCGAGAGCACCTCGTCGCTGCCGTGCTTGCAGACCTTGCCCTGGTAGGGGTAGACGTCGATGACGTCGCCCATCTCGAGCTTGGTGACGTCGAACTCGATGGGCAGGGCGCCGGCGTCTTCCATGGTGTTGAAGAAGATCGGCGCGATCTTGCCGCCGAAGCAGTAGCCGGCGGTGCGCTTGTTGGGCACGTAGGGAATGTCGTTACCGAAGAACCACAGCACCGAGTTGGTGGCCGACTTGCGCGAGGAGCCGGTGCCCACCACGTCACCGACGTAGGCGACCGGGTAGCCCTTGGCCTTGACCTCTTCGATCTGGGCCAGCGGCCCCTTGCTGCCGGGTACTTCCGGCTCGATGCCGTCGCGCGGGTTCTTGAGCATGGCGTTGGCATGCAGCGGGATATCGGGACGCGACCAGGCGTCCTGTGCCGGCGAGAGGTCGTCGGTATTGGTTTCGCCCGGGACCTTGAATACCGTCAGGGTGACCTTTTCATCGAGCTTGGGCTTGGCCAGGAACCATTCGGCGTCGGCCCACGACTGCAGCACGTCCTTGGCCACGGCGTTGCCGTTCTTGGCGCGTTCGGCAACGTCGTGGAAGGCGTCGAACATCAGCAGGGTGTGCTTGAGCTGCTCGCCGGATTCGCGGGCCAGCTCGTCGTTGTCGAGCAGTTCCACCAGAGTGGCGATGTTGTAGCCACCCTGCATGGTGCCGAGCAGCTTGACCGCGTGGATCTTGTCGATCAGCGGCGAGCTGGCTTCGCCCTTGGTGATGGCGCTGAGGAAGGCGGCCTTGACGTAGGCGGCCTCATCGACACCCGGCGGCACGCGGTCGGTGATCAATTCGAGCAGGAACTCTTCCTCGCCCGCCGGCGGCGTCTTGAGCAGCTCGATCAGCGCTGCGACCTGCTCGGCGTTAAGGGGTTTCGGCGGAATGCCCTCGGCGGCACGTTCCTCGACATGTTGGCGATAAGCTTCAAGCACGATAGGGCCCTCATCAAGTGTCTATGCCAGGACGTCGTCCGGTGCCGGGCGCGGTAGCCCCGGCGCCGTCCGCATGCCGCCCTGGTTCTCGCGGTAACCATGTGAATGGGTGCTGCGGATCATACGTGAAACTGTCGACAATGTTAAGGAAGCGCGGCGTGGTGGGCCTTCAACTTTGGTCGCCGCGACGTACGAGGGGCGTGCGACAACCAGATCGAGGGTGCTCCGGGCGGCTCGACGCGGTACCATCAACGCCATGAATTTGCCTGACGGATCCAGCGGGAGAGGCTCATGAGTCGTCGGATCGTGTCGCCCTGCGTGGGCCTGTGTTCGACCACGGTGGGCGATACCACCTGCCGCGGTTGCCAGCGCCATGATCGTGAAATCCGGGACTGGCTGGGCTACGCCGGTGACGAGCGAGAGGCGCGTATAGAGTCGCTCGACGCGCTGCGCGTGGCGGTCGCCGAGCGCTACCTGGAAGTCACCGATGCCGCGCTGCTCGAGGCGCAGCTGGTGCGCTACCGGATTCGCTTTCGCCCCGAGCAGCCGGCGCTGTCGCGGGCCATCGAGCTACTGCGGGTCGGGCGCCAGCGCATCAACGACATGACACGTTACGGCCTAGCGCCGCGCCACGGCGCCGAAATGCTGGGGCCGGCCGAGCTCTACGCGGCGCTCAACCAGGCGCTGAATGCCGCCGCCCAGGCACGCAGCGACGCCGAGCCCTAGAATAGCCTGGCGTCGATTGTCTACAGCCACAGCCGAGCAACGGCCAACACCATGCAAGAGAATCCAACCATGCAAGACGCACCCGAGGCGCTGCTGCCCGAGTCGCTGACCAGCTTCCTGCGCTGCCCAACCCCCGACGCCTGGATAGCCGCTGCGCTCGAGCATCAGGACCTGCTGCTGATCGACCACGCCCAGTGCGAGAAGAAGGCCGCCTCTACGGCGATGAGCCTGATGTATCGCTACGTCGACCGGCCGCTGCTGCTGACCAAGATGTCACAGCTGGCCCGCGAGGAGCTGCTGCACTTCGAACAGGTGATCAAGGTCATGGAGACCCGCGGCGTGACCTATCGTCATCTCAGCGCCTCGCGCTACGCAGAAGGCCTGCGCCGCCACGTGCGCGCTGAAGATCCGGCACGACTGGTCGATATACTGATCATCGGGGCCTATATCGAAGCGCGGAGCTGCGAGCGCTTCGCGCGGCTGATTCCGCACCTCGACGCTGAACTTGCCAAGTTCTATCGCAGTCTGGTTAAGTCGGAAGGGCGCCACTTCGAGGACTATCTGATGCTGGCGCGCCGCTATGCCGAGGAGGGGGGCGATGCCCAGGTCGAGGCGCGTATCGTCTTCTTCGCCGAGTGTGAAGCCGACTTGATCGAGCGCAAGGACAGCGAGTTTCGCTTCCACAGCGGCCTGCCGTGCGCCGCATGAGCCGCGCGGACAGACGCACGGGATACTGAGCAGATAATAACGCAGGAACCATCATGATGCGGGAATCACCTGTCAACGAGCAGTTAGCGCTATTCGGTCATTTCTCCCTGATGCTCGGCGAGGACAGCCTTTCCCAGTTCAGCTATGACAAGGTCAAGGCCCTGCTGGTCTATCTGCTGCTGCATCGCCAGCCGGTCAACCGTTCGACCCTGGCCGAAATGCTGTGGCCCGACCAGGGGCTGTCGTCGGGGCGTACCAACCTGCGCCATGCGCTGCACTGCCTGCGCCAGTCGCTGGGTGACCAGGCCGAGCGTGTGCTGGTGGTGTCGCGTCAGACCATCGCCTTCAAGCTACCCGACGAGTGGGCGTTCGATCTCCACGAGCTGCAGGAGATGCTCGACGCCCCGGCCGATATCGTCGCCCTCGAGTCGATCCTCGACATCTACCGCGGCGACCTGGTCGAGGAGCTGCAGCTGTCGGCCTGCGCCGATTTCCAGCGCTGGCTGCTGCGCGTGCGCAACGAGTGGCGCCAGCGTGTCATCGCCTACGCCGAGACCGTGCTCGAGTCCCACGACGAAGTGCCCGAGCACCTGCTGCGGGCGCTGGTCAGCCGCTTCTCCGGCTACGGCCCCTTCCACGAGCGACTGGTACGCCAGCTCGCCGAGCAGGGCCAGTCGGCTGCCGCCCATGAGCAGTACAACGCCTACCTGCAGCTGCTGGCACTCTCCGGCCAGCAGCCCGAGCCGGCCTTTCTGCAGCTCGCCCGCCACTGGTCAGATGGCAAGGGCGAGATGCAGCGCCTCTCGCCCCAGGGCGCCTTCTCGCGGGCGCTGGCCGCTGACAGCTCGCCGCTGCGCGACGAGGAGATCGAGCAGCGCCAGCTATCGGTGATGGCCATCCGCCTGCGCCTCAAGGGTGAATGGCAGGACCGCGCCGAGACCCGTGCCTGCCTGGCGCTGCAGATCGAGCTGATGCGCTGGCTCGAGCAGCAGTGCCACCACCTGGGAGGCTTCTGGCTACCCGGCGCCACCGGCGGCCTCGGCCTGGCCTGCTTTGGCACCCACGGCCCGGCCCATCAGCTTGCCGAGCTGGTGGCGCTCTACGAACACTGCCGGCGTGCGCTGCCCGAGGAGAGCGCGCGCCACTGGAGCGGCGACGCGGCGATTCCCAGCTTCGAGTTGGCCGCTGGTCTCAATAGCGGCCGCGTGGTGTATCTGCCCGAGCGCCATCTGGTCGACCCGCTTGGCCAGGTGACCCAGGTGTCGCTGGAGCTGATGAGCGCCGCCGAAGGCAGCGAACTGGTGATCTCCCAGGAGTCGAGCCAGCACATGCCGCCGGCGCTGGACTTGCAGCCGCGGCTGTCGTCGCGACTGCTGGCCAGCGACGGCAAGATTCGCCTGCGCGCCCTGGTGCTGGGCACCAACGAAGGCGGCCGCGAAGCGCTGCCGCCCAGCCTGATCGGCCGCGAGTCGGCACTGCGCAAGCTGCGCGACGCCCTGGCCCGGGCGGGGATCGGCCTGCGCCAGAGCGTGCTGGTACGCGGCGCCTCGGGGATGGGCAAGTCGGCGCTGCTGGTCGGCTTTCGCCAGGTCGAGCAGAGCCGCGATGCGGCGGTGTGCTGGCAGCCGACCACGCGACTCTCGGTGCAGGTGCCCTACGGTGTGGCGCGCCAGCTGCTGCACTGGCACCTGGGCGACAACGTCGACACTCAGGCGTTCGGCACGCTGCTCGACCAGCTGCCGGGGCTCAATCTGGACGATGCCAAGCGTCAGCTTCTCGAAGAGGCGCTCGGCGTTCGCGAGCCCGAAGAGGTATCGGCGCTGGCGCAGAGCGGTGAAGCCGTGGAGCTGGTGGTCAGCCTGATGCGACGGCTGATCGAGCTGCTCACCCAGGAGCGGGCGCTGGTGATGATGATCGACGACCTGCAGTGGCTGGACGAGCCCTCGTTCAAGGTGCTCTCCGGGCTGCAGGCACGCTTGCCGATCAACTGCCCACTGCTGATGGTGGCCAGCCATCATGGCCGCGAGCCGCTGCCGGCCAAGCTGCACTGGGACCAGCAGATCGCCCTCGGTCGCCTCGATGCGCTGCAGTCGTCGCGGCTGCTGTCGCAGCTGGCGCGGCGCTATCGGCTGCACCTCAGCCCGCGGCTGCGCAATCAGCTCATCGAGCGCTGCGACGGCGTGCCGCTCTATCTTCAGGAGATCTGCCGGCGCCTCGACATGGACCGCCGCGAGGGGCGCAGCGTGCAGCTCGACGAGCTGCCGCGGGGGCTGCTTGGCCTGCTTGCCAGCCGCATCGACCAGCTCGATGTGGATCGCGAGATCGCCCATGTGGCGGCGGTGCTGGGGCGTCAGTTCCGCCTCGACTTCCTGGTCGAGTGCAGCGGCTGGGAGCCGGCGCGGCTCAAGCAGGCGCTGGAGCAGATGTGTCGCCTCGAGGTTATCGAGGCCTGCGATGGTGGTAGCGAATTCGACTACCAGTTCAGCCACCAGCTGTTGCAGGAAGCGGCCTACCTCTCCTGTCCCCGCGACCTGCGCATGCGGATTCACTTGCAGGTGGTCAATCTCATCGAGGAGCGCTTCCCGATGTGGATCAGTCGCCACCCCGGCGATTTCGCCACCCATCTGCGCCGCAGCGGCCACTACGCTCGCGGCGCGCGCTACTTCGAGCTGGCTGCTCGCGAGGCGCTCAAGGTCAGTGCCAACCGTACCGCGCTGAAGATGGCTGACTTCGGGCTTGCCAGCCTGCGCCACGTCGACGACCAGGGCGAACGCGAGATCAGCCTGCTGACCGTGCGTGGCCAGGCCGCCTTCGCCCTCGAAGGCCACGGTTCGCCGACTGCCCATGAAAGCTTCGTGCGCGCCCGTGAGCTGATGGCCAGCGAGAGCAGTGATGAAGACCCCGAGGAGGCCGATCTCGAGCAGCGCTTCCTGGTCAAGTGGGGGCTGTGGGTAGGCTGCAGCCAGCGCCACGCGCATGCCGACGCCTTTTCACTGGCGTCCAACCTTTCTGACCTGGCCGCACGCCTCGAGGACGTGCGTTACCAGCGCCTCGCCGACTACGCCCAGGCGACCTGCGAATACTGGGCCGGACGCATTCGCCAGGCCTACGACCACCTCGAGGAGATCGACCCGCTCAACCAGCCGATGATGATCGAGTGGCTGCCGTTCTCCGATCATCCCCAGGTCGCGGCGTCCTGCTATCAGGGCTGGGCGCTGTGCCTGCGCGGCGACTACCGCCGCGCCGAGCAGCAGGCCGAAGCCGCCATCCGCCTCGCCGAACGCTTCAAGCACCCCGGTTCGCTGGCCATGGCGCTGCTGTTTTCGGCGGCGGTGTATCGCCAGCTGGGACATGTGCACCTGGCCGGCATGCGCGCTCAGCGTGCCTTCGAGCTGACCGGTACCCCGGACCTGCATCTGTGGCAGGTGTCGTCGCAGAGCCTGATCGGCTGGCAGCGGGCGCTGGCCGGCGACGCCGAAGGCCTGGTGATGCTGCAGACGGGGATGGAGGAGTTCGACGAGGTGACCGGGCGCGAGCGCTATACCCGGCCGGTGCTGTGGTACGTCGACGCCTGCATGGCGTTGGGCGAGTACGCTCGCGCCGAGGATTACCTCGACCAGTGCCTGCTGGTGGCCCAGGAGCGTGGTTCGCTCTACCTGCCGGAGATTGCCACGCAGCTGGCGCGGGTGCGTCACCACCTCGGCCACCCGCGCGAGGCGGTGCGGGCGCTGGCCGAGCAGGCGCTGGCCCAGGCCCGCGACCACGAGAACCTGCACCAGCAGCTGCACGCACTGGAGCTGTGGCTGACGCTGATCGACCCGTCCGACGGCAAGGCGCGAGATGACTTGCGGCGGCTGCTCAGCGAGGTCTCGCACAGCGATGCGCCGGTACTGGTACGCTGGCGCAACCTGCTCGATCAGCGTGTTGCGGTCAGCATGGACAACTAGGCGGCGGGTCAGGCGTCGGTGGTGCTGAGCTCCAATGCAGCGATGCGCACCAGCGCCTCGCTGCGGCGCTCGCCGCACAGCTCGGCGTCGAAGTCGAAGGCTCGGCATATCGCCGGGCGGCGTGGATCGCCGAACAGTCGGCACAGGTTGTCCGCGTCGAGCTGCACGCAGCGCTCTCCCGCCGGCTTGCCGTGGGGCATGCCGGGAATCGGCGAGCTGATCGAGGGCGCGATGCAGCAGGCGCCGCAGCCTGGACGGCAGCCCGCCTCGCTCACGGCCCCGCCTCGGCGATGGCGCCCTTGTCGATCCCTTCGAAGGCCTTGACGCGGATGCGTTCGCCGCACTCTCGGGCGATTTTCGCGGCGAGCCACGCGGCAATCTGCTCGACGGTGGTGGTGCATGGCAGCACGGCGCAGCGTGCGCGAGGCAGGCTCATGGCGAACCTGCCCTGGGGCGCCTGGTAGCGGCAGCGCAGCGTATCGGCGTTGCCGTCGTCGATGACATCCTCGGCGTCGACCAGGTAGCGATCCGCCAGCCACTTCGCCCAGCGAACTTCCAGTCCGGTGTCGCGTTGGCCCTGGCGCCACACCTCTAGGCGCGAGCGGTGGCCATGGGCGATCCGCTGGCAGTTGCCGGCATGCCGCTTGAGGCCGTGGCTGTAGGTGTAGCTGGCGCCATCGATGGCCTCGTCACGCAGCCCCAGGCGGATCGCCTCGACGCGCGGTGGCGGGCGTCGCATCAGCTCCTTGGCCAGGTGCTCGCCGAGCCGCTCGGCGCCGATGGCCTGCCAGGGCAATAGCGTAAAGGCCTGGCGCGGGCCGCGCACTTCCATGGGGTAGGGTAGCTGGGTGCGTATCGAGAGCCCCTCGCGGCACTCCTCAACGCTGATGCCCGGCGCGCGGCTCGGCACCAGTAGCGTGTGGTCGGCCCCGGCATCCAGTCGCGACTTGATCCACGGCTTGACCTCGCCGAAGTCAAACAGCATGCCGTCCTCGCCCAGCGCGCCGTCGAGCTCAGCATCGACATGCCAGCTGGCACCGATCAATCCGCGGCTCGGGCACCACAGCGAAACGTCGAGCTGGGTCAGGCGATTCACGAATAGCGTCATGCGAACCCCGCAATCTTGTGGGTCTGCAGCGATAGCTGCCAGCGCGGTGTAGCCAGGCAGTAGGCCAGGGTCGCCGCCAGTGTCGTGCCTTGGCCACCGCGCGGCGCCAGGTCCATCGGCTGCAGGTAGAAGTGAGCGAAATCGAGATCGGCGAAGCGCTCCGGCGGTGCTTCCGCTTGTGGGTAGACCAGCTTGAGCTCGTTGCCGGCGGTGACCGCTAGCCGACTGTTGCCCTTGGGGCTTACGCACAGCCAGTCAATGCCGGCGGGGGGCGCCAGGGTGCCGTTGGTCTCCACGGCGATCTCGAAACCAATCGCATGCAGGGCGTCGATCAACGCGGCGTCGAGCTGCAGCAGCGGCTCGCCGCCGGTAAATACCACATAGGGCGTAGCCCCTTCACTGGCCAGCGGCCACATCGCCTGCAAGTGCGCGGCCAGTTCCGCGGCGCTGGCGAAGCGACCGCCACCCTCGCCATCGACCCCGACAAAGTCGGTATCGCAGAAGGTGCATACGCTGCTGGCTCGATCCGCCTCGCGGCCGCTCCACAGGTTACAGCCGCTGAAGCGGCAGAATACGCTGGCTCGCCCGGCACGAGCCCCTTCGCCCTGAAGGGTGTAGAAGGCCTCCTTGACGTGATACATCAGCGCACCACCCCGCTGTCGTGCTGCGGCGCATAGGCAATAGGATCGTCAACGCCGTTGGCGGCGAAGGCCGCCAGGCGCTCGCGGCAGCTACCACAGGTGCCGCAGGCCAGCGCCTCGCCGCGATAGCAGGTCCAGGTCTCGGCGTAGTCGAGGCCCATGGCCAGGCCATCGGCAAGGATTTCGTCCTTGCCGCGGCGCAGGTAGGGCGCGACGATCTCGACGGCATCGAAGTTGGCGATCGCCGCCACTGCGTTCATGCGCTCGACGAACTCGGGGCGGCAGTCGGGGTAGAGCACGTGGTCGCCGCCGTGGGCGCCATAGTAGACCCGTGGCGCGCCGATATTGACCGCCTGGGCGATGGCCAGCGAAAGCAGGACCATGTTGCGGTTGGGCACCACGGTGGCGGCCAGGTTGTCGGCGGCGTAGTCGCCGTCGGGCATCGCACGACTGGCATCGGTCAGCGCCGAGTTGTCGATCAGGCCGTGGATGGCGCGAATGTCGACCACCTGATGGGCCACGGCGAGCTGCTCACAGACGCTGCGTGCCACGTCCAGCTCGCGGGCGTGGCGCTGGCCGTAGTCGAAGGAGAGCGCGTGTACGCGATGGCCTTCGCGCACGGCGCGGTGAAGCACGGTGTAGGAATCCATACCGCCGGAGTAGATCACCACGGCGGGTCGAGTATCGGTTGTCATGGGGCAGCCCTTGTCGGAGAATTTGTCCGGGGTCCGGTCCGGTAGCGGCGCCATTGTAGCCGCGCCGCTGGGGCCTGGCTATACGCCGGCCGGCCCGGTACTCTCGGGGCAGCGTCGTCACTACTGCAAGGATCGTCATGGCCACCATCGAGCACAGCGCCATTCTGCCGGCTACTCCGGAGCGGGTCTTCGCCCTGCTCGAGCGGGTGGAGGACTTCGCCGACTACTCCGATCTGATTGAGGCCATCGAGCCGCTGGGCGGGCAGCGCTATCGCTGGCATGTGCACGCGGTGGGCATGGACTGGACCTTCGACGTCGAGATCACCGAGCGCCAGGCGCCCGAGCGGCTGGCCTGGGAGTCGCTGGACGGCGTGCGCAATCAGGGCTGCTACCGGTTGCGCGAGGTCGGTGAGGGCACCGAGGTGTCGCTGACCATCGACTATCGCATCAACAACCGGCTGCTGGAGCGCGCCGTCAATCGTGCCGCCAAGCCGCTGGTCAACAGGGTCAGCCGGCAGATCCTGGAGCGCGTCGAGGCGCGTCTATAGACCGCAGCAGCGCTGTGCAAAAAGCGCTGTTGCAGTTACTCGGCAGGGCTTATATTAGCGCTGTTGGAGCGCCTGCTCCGGTACCTGGAACCTGCCGTCATGTGGAAAAGCTTGATGCTGTGTGTGTCGATCCTGGTCGTGCAACTCGGCGTGTTGCACTACATCGATCAGCGAATTCAACCGGGTAACCCGGCTTCATCGATGCTTGCCCAGCAGGATGACGATACGCCCCCGCCGATGGGGTAGGGTTCAGAGCAATGAGCGTGGCACTTAGCGAGGGACGCCGGCCTGTCGACGGATCAGTCCCAAGCGGGGCCGGGTATTTCAGGCATGATGTCGGCGGCGTTTCGTGGCACCATTGGAGCCTTTTGAATTGGCTGCAGAGGCTGGGAAGGCTCGATGCAAAGCGACATGAACGACGAGGTGCGCGAAGCGCGCGGCCACTGGCGACTGGTGGCGATCGGCGCTTCGGTCCTGATGGCGGTACTGCTGTGGGTGTGGCAGTCACCGGACTTGAGCGCTTTTCGCCAGTGGGCCGATGAGGCCTCGCACCACCCCTTGACCATGCTGGCGGTGATGGCGGTGATGGCGGTGACCCTGGCAGTGGGCCTGCCAGGCAGCATCGGCCTGTGGCTGATTGCCCCGTTCCATCCGCCCTGGGTGGCCACCCCGATGCTGATCGTTGGCAGCGTTGGTGGTGCGCTCGGTGCTTACTGGCTGGCCGCGACCTTTCGTCAGCGTTACACCCCCAAGGGCCTGACGCGGCGCATCATGTATGTCATGAGCCGACGCAGCGACGCCTTGACCCAGTGCGCCTTTCGCGTGCTGCCTGGATTTCCCCACTCGGTGATCAACTATGCCGCCGGCCTGCTGCACCTGCCGCTGCGCACCTTCGTGATTGCCGCGGTAATCGGTTTGGGCATCAAGTGGGCGGTGTATGCCAGCGCCATTCACGGCGCCCTGGAAGCGGTCGAAACCGGCGATGCGTTGAGCATAGGCGTAATACTGCCGCTGCTGGCACTGGCGCTGCTGCTGTTGCTGGGGGCTGGAGTGAGGCGGGCGGTGGAGCGTCGCCGCGGAGAAGAGCGTCAGGGCTGAGCGCCTAGACGCTGTCCTGCATTGGTTCTTCCTCTACGCCGTCGCAGTAGCGGGCGATGCGGCCACGGCCGGCGCGCTTGGCGACATACATCGCCTGGTCGGCGGCCTGGATCAAGTCCTCGGCGTTGACGAACTCGCTGTCGGCCAGGCTCACCACGCCCATCGAGGCGCTGACGCGGATGTGCTGGTGATCGAAGGTCACCGCCAGGGTGCGTGACGCCATCCGATGCTGCAGCGTCTCGGCCAGGCGCATGGCGGCCTCGGTCCCGGTGCCGGGCATGAACAGCACGAACTCCTCCCCGCCGTAACGTCCCCCAAGCACGTCGTGACTCAGCAGCTCCCGCAACAGGCTGGCGAAACCCTTTAGCACCTCGTCACCGAGGCGGTGGCCATGCTGGTCGTTGAGCTGCTTGAAGTAGTCGAGGTCGATGAACACCAGGCTGAGTTCGTGCCCCTGGTCGAGTGCTTCGCGAAAATACTGCTCGAGTAGCGCCTCGAGATGGGCGCGATTGAACAGGCCGGTCAGCGGATCATGGCTTACTCGCTGGGTGAGATCGGCCTGGCGCAGCCGCAGGCGTTCGATCTCCAGGCGCTGGTCGAGCAGCTGCTGGCTGAGCTTGAGATGGTGGGCATGCAGCTGCTGCTTGGCCTCGAGCAGGGTGCGGGTGGCGTCGAATTCCGGTGGGCAACTGATATGCATCAGTTCTGCGGTGGGGGGCAGCGTCTCCTGCAGGCCGCAGAGTAGCTCTATCAGGGCGTCTTCATCGATACCCAGCGCCGGCACCAAGCCCCGCAGCATATCGGTTAGCGGCATCTCTTCCGTTGATGCACGATTGTCAGCCGCGTCGGAGCTAGCGAGCCACGCCTCGGACAGCGGCCCTGCGGCGTTGACGCAGCGCTGGCCGATCATTACCTGATCCAGCGGTAGATGGCTGTCAGCAATGCCGCTGACCAGCTGCTTGGGCAGGCCCCAGCGCTGGGCCAGCCAGGCGCCGACCAGCGCATGATCGCAGCCCCACGCCTTGTGCTCGGCAGTACTTAACGCCACGTGGTCATCGGCGCTCGACAGCAGCGCGGAATAGCCTCTTCTCAGGCAGGCGTCGAGGGCCAGCATGCCGATATCCTGCAGCAGGCCAAGGGTGAAGGCGCGCCCCGGCGAGGGCAGTGCCAGGTGCCTGGCGAGTGTGTAGCTTGTCAGCGCGCTGATCAGCGCGCGCTGCCAGAAATAGGTCAGGTCGAGGCCGCGAGAGCGGAACTGCTGCTGACTGGCGAGCCCGAAGCCCAGCGCTACCGACAGCGTGGCATCGATTCCCAGCCTGGTGATGGCTTCCTGGCAGGTCTCGGCGGGGGCGTCGTAGGCGTGGAAGACGCTATTGGCCAGCCCCAGTATGCGCAGGGTCAGGGCCGGATCGCGCTCGATGGCGGCGGTGAATTCCTGAAGGTTGGCATCCGGCGAATCGGCCAGCGCGACGATCTGCATCACCGACGCCGGCAGTGAGGGCAGGGCGCGATTGTCACCCAGTACCTTGGCCAGTGCGTCGGGGAGTACCAGGAGCGTATCGTCCGGAGAGTGGCCTGCGGCCGGGGCAGCGCTGTGAGTCGCGCTGTCTTGCTCTGCGAAGGGGGGCATGCCGGTCTCCATCCTGGTCTCTAGCTACAAGGCCAGGAGCAGCGAATACCACGAAGGCAGCGTGCCAGCCTGACGAATGTTATGTCGATGTAACCGACTATTAATCAGGCGCTGCGTTGAGGTCAAGGCTGGCGTCAGGCTTGTGAGGCGATTCCTGCCAACCCCTTGCGCTTGGCCTGACCGTCCGGCCCATAGAGCGCTTTGCCAGCGGCCTCGTGCAGGAAGTTGAGCGTGCGTTGGTTGTGGCTGAGGCGCGTACTGATCAGCTCGCCGTTCTGTGTGTTCAGGTGGCGGGCACGCTCGGCGCTGTCACGCATCGCGAGCCAACCGTCCAGACAGTCGGCATCGCGGGCCGCGGCCTCGGCGCCGGGCAGCCCTTCGGCGTAGCCGAGCTTGTGCTGGGCGCTGCGGCGTTGGCTCTCAAGTCTGTCGAGCTCATCGAACAGGGCCTGCTTGCCGGCCGCTAGCTTGTTGAGCTGCTGGCCATCCACGCGTCCGGCGCAGAGCGCTTCACGCTCTTGCTCGAGCAGCGACACCAGCGCCTCGAGGCGCTGCTGCTGGCGGGTCAGGTGGGCGGCCAGGCTCATGAGCGCGGTGAACCGCTGTCTTGGCCGAGCATGTCGCGTACGCTGTCGATCAGGCCGTCGGCGATGCGCTCGGCGCGGATGTCGAGCTTGCCGTCGCTGATCGCCTGGCGAATCTCCTCGACGCGGGCCATGTCGATATCCTGGCCGCTGCTGGCGCCGGTATCGCTCAAGTGCGTGACCGCTGCCGGGCTGCCGGGCTTGGCCGGCGCATTGCCGGTCGCTGCCGTCTTGCTGGTATTGCCTGGCTCGCTTTGCTGTGGGCGCGCCAGGGGATGGGAGCTATCGATTTTCACGGGAAGCCTCTCTCGTTCAGTCCTTTCCCCTAGTATCGGCGGGGAGAGAGCGAACTTGAATACTATTTTTGACAATCGCTGCCGAGGTTAAAAATCGACGCTGAGCCGATTGCGGCCGCTGACTTCGGCGTTGAGTATCTCGCGATTGGCTAGCCGTACGCGAATCTCTCGACCCATGCCGCCGCTGTCCAGGGCCTGGCCTTCGCGGCTGATCGCAAAACCGTTGCCTACCGCTTCGATGCGTACCGAGGCGCCGCGTTCCACCAGCGTGACCTCGCGCAGCTGCTGCGAGGTAATGGCGCTGCCGGCGCGCAGTGCCCGGGCGCTTTCCTGACCGATGACCTGATCGAGGTCGGTGAGCACGCCGCGCGGCAGGCTACCCAGTTCCGCTTCTCTGAGTTCCAGCATGTCGCTGGTGATCACGCTGCCGGCGGGTATGTCCTGGCGCAGCACCACATAGTCACCGATTACCGCCACCGAGGCCTGCATGTAGCGGATCTGCTGGCCCTGATCGCCGCAGCGCACCCCCACCGAGATCCGGCCCTGGGACGGAGCGCGTTCATTAGGAATAAACGGTTGCGGCGACTCGCATGCCGGCAGGTGCGCCGAGGGCGGATGCACTTCGATATGCACCTCGCTGCCCAGCGACTGGCTGCGTTCGTATAGAAAGCCGTGCACGCGCTCTACCAGCAGCTGACTCGAGGCGTCTGCGCTGGCCACTGTCGGCAGGCCCAGGCACAGCGCGGCGAGCAGCGAGACCTGACCCAGGCGCGGCACAATAACAGTACGAACAAGATGAACTAGCGGCATGGTGACGTCCTCTGCAACGCGCAGGCGAGGTTGACCGAGGATCACGATTCTAGGCCGCTTGGCAGAAACGCAATGCCGAAAATGACGCGTAAAGCGGCCCCTGTTTGTGCCTTTGTCCTGACACCGGCTCATCTATTCTCCACGCTGACCCAATACCCCAAGGGCCGCTAACGGCCATCGAGAAGGGAGGCTCAGCGGATGATCGACAAACTCTCGGGTGCCCTGAATTTCCATCAGGAAGCCCTCAATCTGCGCGCCGAGCGCCACGAAGTGCTGGCGGCCAATATCGCCAACGCCGACACGCCCAACTACAAGGCGCGCGACATGGATTTTTCCCGCGAGCTTTCCAAGGTGATGGAGAGCGGACGGTCCGGTGGCCAGGGCCTGTCCCTGGCCACCACGTCGGCCCGGCACATTCCCGCCCAGGCCAGCGCGCCGGCCACCCAGGAGCTGCTCTACCGGGTACCGGACCAGCCGAGCCTGGATGGTAACACCGTGGACATGGACCGTGAGCGCACCCAGTTCGCCGATAACGCGGTGCGCTACCAGGCGGCACTGACCATGATCAACAGTCGCATTCAGGGCCTCAAGTCGGCCATGCAGCCCGAGTAACAGGAGCAGTCCATGTCGATGTTTTCCGTCTTCGATATATCCGGTTCGGCGATGAGCGCCCAGTCGCAGCGCATGAACGCCACCGCCAGCAACCTGGCCAATGCCGATAGCGTTGCCGGCCCCAACGGCGAGGCCTACCGCGCCAAGCAGGTCATGTTCGAGACCCAGGCCCAGGGCCGCCACGGCGTGGGCGGCGTACGCGTCAGCGAAGTGGTCGAGGACCAGAGCCCGCTGCGCATGGAGTACCGTCCCGAGCACCCGCTGGCCGACGAGCAGGGCTATGTGCAGATGCCCAACGTCGAGCCGGTCCACGAGATGGTCAACATGATCTCGGCGTCGCGCTCCTACCAGGCCAACGTCGAGGTGATGAACACCAGCAAGCAGATGATGCTCAAGACCTTGACCATCGGGGAGGGCTGATCGTGTCAAACATCATCGATAGCAGCGTCATCAACAGCATGAATGGCACCTCCGGCACCGGCAGCATGCGTCAGTCCGACGACCTGCGCGAAAACTTCATGACCCTGCTGATCACCCAGCTGCAGAACCAGGACCCGCTCAACCCGATGGAAAACGCCGAGATGACCTCGCAGCTGGCGCAGATCAACACCGTCAGCGGCATCGAGGAGCTCAACACTACCCTCAAGGGTATTACCGGCCAGATCGATGCCGGCCATACCCTGCAGGCCGCCGGGCTGATCGGCCAGGGCGTGCTGGTGCCCGGCGACCGCATCCTGGTTGGCAAGGACGGCGCCACGCCGTTTGGCATCGAGCTCGGCAAGTCGGCAGACAACGTCAAGGCCACGATCCGCGACGGCGGCGGGCAGGTGGTGCGCAGCTTCGACATCGGTGCGGTGTCGTCGGGCGTCGAGTCGTTCGAGTGGGACGGCAAGCTCGACAGCGGCGAGATGGCACCTCAGGGCGCCTACCGTATCTCCTTCGAGGCCACCGCCGGTGAGGACCGCGTCGATGCCAAGGCGCTCAACTATGCCGTGGTAAGTGGCATATCCACCGACAAGAACGGCTCGCCGCGCCTCGACCTGGGCGGCATCAGCGAACAGGCCAGTCTTGAAGACATTCGTCAGATTCTGCGCCTCTGAGCGCCCCATTCACGACATGCAGCGTAAAAAAATAGCCACCACCACGGTGACACAGGGAGAAAGATCATGAGCTTTTCACAGGCCTTGAGCGGGTTGAACGCGGCATCATCGAGCCTCGGCACCCTGGGCAACAATATCGCCAACTCGCAGACGGTTGGTTACAAGGGCGCCAGCACCCAGTTCGCCGATGTGTTCGCCGGCTCGGTGGGGTTGGGCACGCGGGTTTCGGCCACAGTGCAGAACTTCAACGAAGGTAACCTCGAGTCAACCAACCGCAACCTCGACCTGGCCATCAGCGGCCAAGGCTTCCTGCGCTATGAGCAGGGCGGTGAGATCGTCTACTCGCGCAACGGCCAGCTGAGCCTGACGCCCGACGGCACCCTGGTCAACGCCCAGGGTGCGCAGCTGATGGGCTATGGCCTCAACGCTGCTGGTGATGTACAAGTCGGCGGTCAGCCGCAGGTGCTCAACGTGCCTGCCGACGAGATGCCGGCCAATGCCACCGAGAACGTGCGTACCACCTTCAACCTGGATTCGCGGGAGACTTCCGGTGAGGGCTTGAGCACCACGCAGGTTAACTTACCCGGTGGCGGCACCGATGATATCGAGTACCACTACTCGAATAACTTTACCGTCTACGACTCGCTGGGCAATCCGCGTAATGTGACGGTTTATTATGAAAAAGTAGATGAGTTTCCAGTCGGCACTCCGGTAAATAATACCTGGACCGGCAAAGTAGTGATGGATGGCTATTATGATGATGCAAATGACTTCGAGGTCGCCTTCAACAACAACGGCACCTTAGCCTCAGCTCCGCAGCAGAATATCAATTTTGGTCCAGACTCCCCGCTGGGCAACGACCCCGAGCCGCTGATCTTCGAACTCAACCTGGCCGGTTCCACCCAGTTCGGCAACGACTCTACCACCAGCGCCCTGACCCAGGATGGCTACACTTCCGGTGCTCTCGTCGGCATTACCTTCGAGAACAACGGCACCATCATGATGAACTACGCCAACGAGCAGTCGCGGCCCGCCGGCCAGATTGCCCTGGCGTACTTCCGCAATCCGGAAGGCCTGCAGCCCAACGGCGACAACAGCTGGACGTCCACCAACGCCTCCGGCCAAGAGCTGGTGGGTGCGCCGGGGACCGGCATCTTCGGTTCCATCGAGTCAGGGGTTGTGGAGCTGTCCAACGTCGATATGGCCAAGCAGCTGGTTGACATGATCGTCTCCCAGCGCGCCTACCAGGCCAACTCCCAGACCATCAAGACCCAGGACGAGATCCTGCAGACCGCCATCAACCTGCGTTGATGACGCCTCGGGGAGAGTGAAACATGGATCGCATCCTTTATACCGCCATGAGCGGCGCCAAGCAGAGCCTCGACCAGCAGGCGGTGGTCAATCACAACCTGTCCAACGCCGCCACTGCGGGTTTCCGGGCCCAGCTCCACGCCATGCGCGCGGTGCCGGTGGAGGGCGATGGCCTGCTGGCCACGCGCGCCTCGGTGGCCGCCACCACCCCGGGCTCGGATTTTTCTCACGGCCCGGTGAGCACCACCGGGCGCGAGCTCGACGTGGCGGTGGAGGGTAACGGTTGGCTGGCAGTGCAGACCGACGACGGCGGCGAGGCCTATACCCGCCGCGGCGACCTGCAGGTCGACGGCAACGGCATGCTGACCAGCGTCGGGCGCCCGGTGATGGGCGCCGACGGTCCGATCATCGTGCCCTTGGAGGCGCAGCTGTCGCTCGGCGCCGACGGTACCATCAGCGCCATCGGCCCTGGAGAGGATCCCAATGCGCTGGTGCCGGTGGGCCAGCTCAAGCTGGTCGACCCGGAAGAGCAGACCCTGGTGCGCGGCGACGACGGCCTGTTCCGGTTGCCGCCGGGTGATGACGGCGAAGTGCCGATCCTCGCCGCCAACGAGGACGTGCGCGTGGTCTCCGGGGCGCTCGAAGGCAGCAACGTCAGCGCCATCGAGTCGATGGTGGCGATGATCGACACCCAGCGTCGCTACGACATGCAGATGAAGGTGATCGACAGCGCCGACGAGAACGCCCAGCGCGCCAATAACCTGCTGTCCATTCAAGGCTAAGGCTTTTCACCGGGTTACAACCCAAGGAATGTTCCCATGATCAAATCGCTGTGGACCGCCAAGACTGGCCTCGAAGCGCAGCAGGTGCAGATGGATGTCATATCCAACAACCTGGCCAACGTCGGCACCAACGGCTTCAAGCGCTCGCGGGCAGTGTTCGAGGACCTGCTGTATCAGAACCTGCGCCAGCCCGGCGCTCAAAATGACATCCAGAACGCGCTGCCGTCAGGCATGCAGGTCGGCTCCGGGGTGCGTCCGGTGGCCACTGAGCGCCTGCACAACCAGGGTGGCCTGGAGCAGACCGAGAACTCCCGCGATCTGGCCATCAACGGCAAGGGCTTCTTCCAGGTATTGATGCCTGACGGCGGCACCGCCTACACCCGCGACGGCAGCTTCCAGCTCGACCAGAACGGCCAGATGGTCACCGCCAACGGCTACCCGGTGGAGCCGGCTATCATCCTGCCCGAGAATGCGCTGTCGGTCACCGTCGGCGAGGATGGCATCGTCTCGGTCACCCAGCCGGGCAGCACCCAGAGCCTGGAAGTCGGCCAGTTAAGCCTGGCGACCTTCGTCAACCCGACCGGCCTCGAGAGCATCGGCGGCAATCTCTACCTCGAGACCACGGCCTCTGGTCCGATGAACGAGACCATGCCGGGCATGAACGGTGCCGGGCGGTTGCTGCAGGGCTATGTTGAAACCTCCAACGTCAACGTGGTGGAGGAGATGGTCAGCATGATCCAGACCCAGCGTGCCTATGAGATCAACAGCAAGGCGGTACAGACCAGCGATGAAATGCTGGCCCGCCTGAGCCAGATGTAAGCATGACGCGGAGCACAGCATGAACAGGCACACTTCCTCAGGCGGCCGTTGGCGGCTGCTCGGCGCGCTGCTACTGGCCGTCGTTGTCACCGGTTGCGCGCAGATGCCGCGTCCGTCGGTGGTCGGCGAGCAGGAGCAGGTCAACATTGCCGACCGGCCGCCACCCGAGCCCAACGGCTCGATCTACCAGCCGAGCCGCGGCAATCATCCGCTGTTCGAGGATCGTCGTCCGCGCATGATCGGCGACATCCTGACCATCGTCCTCGATGAGGAAGTCAGTGCCAGCAAGAATGCCCAGAGCAATGCCGGGCGCAGCGGCTCGGCGGGGCTGTCGTTCCTCGAGCTGCCCGACGTGCTCGAGCAGCTGGCCGACTACGGTTTCGATGTCTCTGGCAACAGCGACTTTACCGGTGGTGGCGGTTCCGAGGCCAACAACTCCTTTACCGGCACCATCACCGTGTCGGTGCTCGAAGTGATGCACAACGGCAACCTGAGGGTGCGCGGTGAGAAGCAGATCGCCATCAACCAGGGCGTCGAGTTCATTCGCTTCTCGGGTGTCGTCAATCCGCGCACCATCACCGGTCAGAACACCGTGCCCTCGACCCAGGTTGCCGATGCGCGGATCGAGTATGTCGGCGATGGCTATATCAACGAGGCGCAGCATATGGGTTGGCTGCAGCGTTTCTTCCTCAATGTTTCACCTTTCTAGCGGAGCCGTGAGCCGATGAAGACGTTCCTGCGTGGCAGCCGCATTCTGCAAGCTCTGATGCTGGCCCTGGTGCTGGGCATGGCAGCAAGCCCGGTGCAGGCCGAGCGCCTGCGCGAGCTGGCCGACTTTGCCGGCGTGCGCGACAACGCCCTGGTCGGCTACGGCCTGGTGGTGGGGCTCGACGGCACCGGCGACCAGACCATGCAGGCGCCGTTCACCGGCCAGAGCCTGACCAACATGCTCTCGCAGCTGGGCATTACCGTGCCGCCGGGCACCAACATGCAGCTGCGCAACGTCGCCGCGGTAATGGTCACCGCCGACCTGCCGCCGTTCTCGCGGCCAGGCCAGCGCCTCGATATCAATGTCTCTTCGGTGGGCAACGCGCGCAGCCTGCGCGGCGGTACCCTGCTGATGACACCGCTCAAGGGCGCCGACGGCGACACCTACGCCATCGCCCAGGGCAACCTGCTGGTCAGTGGCGCCGGCGCCGAGGCCGGCGGCGGCAGCGTGCAGATCAACCAGCAGGCCGGCGGCCGCATCAGCGGTGGTGCCATGGTCGAGCGCGAAGTGCCGCTGCAGCTCGGCGCCAACGGTGGCGTGCTCGACCTGCAACTCAAGGAGTCTGATTTCGGCACCGCACGCCAGGTGGTCCAGGCCATCAACAACGACTTCGGCTGGCCGGTGGCGGCGGCCCAGGACGGTCGTACCATCCGTCTGCAGGGCCCCAACGACCCCAACGACCGGGTCAACTTCATGGCACGGGTCGAGAACTTGCGGGTCACCCCCAACGAGGCTCCGGCCAAGGTGGTACTCAACTCGCGCACCGGCTCGGTGGTGCTTAACAGCGCGGTGACCCTGCGCCGCGCCGCGGTGGCCCATGGCAACCTGTCGATCATCATCGACACGCAGTTCCAGGTCAGCCAGCCGGCGCCGTTCGGCGAGGGTGAAACGGTGGTGGTGCCGGATACCGACATCGCCATCGAACAGCAGGAGGGCGCCCTGATGATGGTCGAGGGCGCCGATCTCACCGATGTGGTCAACGCGCTCAACGCCCTGGGTGCCACGCCCAACGACCTGATGGCGATCCTCGAGGCGCTCAAGGCCGCCGGGTCGCTGCGCGCAGAGCTGGAGATCATCTGATGAGCAATGATCTCGGCGGCCAGTTCGCCCTCGACATGCAGGGCATCCAGCGCCTGCGCCATACCGCCAGCCGCGACCCCAACGCCGGCCTCGACGAGGCGGCCAAGCAGTTCGAAGCGCTGTTCGTGCAGATGATGATGAAGAGCATGCGTGAGGCTACGCCGCGCTCGGACCTGCTGCACAGCCAGCAGACCGAGTTCTACGAGTCGCTACTTGACCAGCAGTGGGCCCAGCACCTCTCCGGCCGCGGCATCGGTCTGGCCGAGCAGCTGGTCAACCAGCTCGAAGGGCGCGGCATGGTGCCCGGGCGGGAGCAAGCCGATAGCGAGATAGACTCGCTGATTGCCGGTATTCCCCGCGGCACGCCACGGGTGCTCAGCGATGGCCTCAACGCTGGCAACATGTCCAGCAGAGAGCCTGCTGAAAGCGCTGACAATGCCGATGGCGCGGTGCTTCCGAGTAGCTTCCTTGATGCCCTCGACCTGCAGCGTGGTACACAGCGCGACGCCGCTGAGCCCGCCCAAGCCCCGGCCCGCGCCGAGCGCAGCGAGTCGCGCGGCAGCCAGCCCGATCATGTGCGCGCCTTCGTCGACGAGCTGGCCGCACCGGCCCAGGCAGCCAGCCGGGCCACCGGCGTGCCGGCCGAGCTGATTCTCGCCCAGGCGGCGCTGGAGACCGGCTGGGGGCGCCACGAGATTCCCGATGCTCGCGGCGGCAACAGCCACAACCTGTTTGGCATCAAGGCCGGCAGCCGCTGGCAGGGTGAAACCACCGACATCACCACCCACGAATACATCGACGGCCGTCGCACGCGGATCACCGACACCTTCCGTGTGTATGACTCCTTCGAGGAGGCCTTTACCGACTACGCCGGGTTGATCGGCAACAACCCGCGCTACGCCGGTGTGGTCGAGGCACCCAATGCCCAGCAGGCCGCCCGTGCGCTGCAGCAGGGTGGCTACGCTACTGACCCGGCCTATGCCGACAAGCTGGTCTCGATCATGAATACCCTGGGGCCGATCGATACTGCCGGCCCGACATTGGCCAGTCGCGAGGCGCCTGCCAGCGGCAGTATTTTTGCGCCGGGCAACAGCTGGTTTTGATTAAAGATGTGCATGGCACTGCCGATATAACAAGCATTGGCTTAAGGGAACGGAATCATGAGCATTTTTTCCATCGGCTTGAGCGGGCTTAACGCCGCTCAGAACGCCTTGAACACCACCAGCAACAACATCAGCAACGTCTACACGCCGGGCTATAACCGCGAGCTGACGCTGCTAGGTGAAGGCGGCGGGGCGGGCGGTGTCAAGGTCAACGACATCCAGCGGCAGTTCAACCAGTACGTTGCCGACCAGCTCAATGCGTCGACCAGCTCGTCCAGCGCGCTCAAGGCCTATCAGGGTCAGATCAGCCAGATCGACAACCTGCTCGCCGACCGCGACGCCGGCCTGGCGCCGCTGATGCAGAACTTCTTCTCGGCCATGGAAGACCTGGCCGGATCGCCGTCCGACCCCGCCGCCCGTCAGGGCGTGCTGGGCGCGGCCGATACCCTGAGCGCCCAGTTCCGCTCCTTTGATCGTTATCTGGACGACATGCAGCGCGGCGTCAATGGCCAGATACGGGACGAAGTCACCCAGATCAACAACCTTACCGACCAGATCGCCGGCTTGAACAAGGAGATCGCCCTGGCTCGCGCGCGTACTGGCCAGGCACCCAACAGCCTGCTCAATCAGCGCGACGAGGCGATTGCCGATCTCAGCAAGCGCATGAATGTGCGTGTCAATATCCAGGACGGCAAGACCTACAACATCTCGCTGCCCAATGGGCAACCGCTGGTGTCGGGCACCAACCAGTTCGATCTCGAGGCCATCGAGTCGGCCAATGACCCGCAGCGCATGGTGCTCGGCTACCGCGACGGCAACGGCAGCGTCTCCCAGCTCAACGAGGGTGCGGTGACCGGCGGCACACTCGGCGGGCTGATGACCTTCCGTGCCGAGACCCTCGACAAGACCCAGAACCAGATCGGTCAGCTGGCGGTATCGCTGGCGGCGGGTTTCAACGAACAGCATCGCCTGGGCCAGGACCTCAACGGTGAGCAGGGCGAGGATCTCTTCAGTATCGGCCAGCCTCAGGCATACCGTAACGAGCGCAACAACAGCGCTGTCGAGATCGCAGAGGCGCGCTTTGGTGATCTCGACGACCTGCGCGCCACCGACTACACCGTGCGGGTCACGGATGGCGGCGCGCCGGCCTTCGAAGTGGTACGCAAGGACAATGGGCGAGTGGTCGACCATGCCTTTGATCCAGGAACCAACGAGCTTAGCTTCGGTGGCGTGGTGATCGGCTTCGACGGCGCCGGCTTCGAGAATGGCGACCGCTTCGAGGTGCAGCCGGTGCGCCGCGCCGGCGCCAGCATGGAGACACAGATCAGCGACCTCGACAAGATCGCTGCGGCGAGCTTTGTCGAGACGGATGGCGATATGGCCATTGGTCGGCTGAGCGCAGCCCCCGGGGCACTGCAGAATATCGATGGCGATGGCTTCGAACTGACCCTGGATGAGAATGGTGTGCTCTCATTTAATGATGGGACAGGTGTCGAGGTTCTGCGCAACGGTGAGGTAATGAATGATGGTGACCCGATCGTTGCCGGCGATACGCTGACCGTTGATGGCGTCAGCTTTACGGTCAGCGAACTTCCTGCCGCAGGACAGGAAACCAGCCTGACGCTGAGCGCTGCGCCTCCCGGCACCGGTAATAACCGCAATGCGCTGGCCATGCAGGGGCTGCAGGACGTCTCATTGGTGGGCGGTACTTCTAGCGTCAGCCAGGCCTACGGCTCCATGGTCAGCGACGTGGGCAATCGCACCAATATCGTGCAGGTCAATCTCGACGCCCAGCAGGGCTTGACCGATCAGCTGCGCGCCGTGCAGCAGTCCGAGTCCGGGGTCAACCTGGATGAAGAGGCCGCCAACCTGATCCGCTATCAGCAGTACTATCAGGCCAATGCGCGGGTCATCGACATTGGCTCGTCGCTGCTGGATACCATTCTAGGCCTGCGTGCCTGATTCGTTTAGGAGTTAACCGCAATGCGCGTCAGCACCGTGACCATGTTCGAGCAGAGCGTCTCGAGCATGAACCGCCAGCAGAATGATTTCATGAAGGTTGGCCAGCAGATCGCCTCCGGGCGGCGGGTGGTCAACCCTTCGGATGACCCCCAGGCCGCCTCGCGGGCGGTAGGGGTTGCCCAGTCCAAGGCGGTTACTCAGCAGCACATGGATGCCCGGGTCAGCGCGCGCAACTCGCTGTCCCAGGAGGAGAGCATCCTCAACAGCGTCAGCGATGCCATCGCCAGCGCCAAGACGCTGATGATCCAGGCCTCCAGCGATACCCTCAGCGACGTCGATCGCCAGTCTATCGCCAGCGAGCTGCGCGGCATCTACGAGACCGTGATCGGCCAGGCCAATGCCACCGACGGCAACGGCCGCTACCTGTTCGGCGGTTACCAGGACAGCAGCCCGCCCTACGTGCGTGAGGCGGATGGCTCGGTAAGCTATGTCGGCGACAACAACGTCCGCGAACAGCGCATCGACTCCTCGCGGCTGTTGCCCGTCACCGACAACGGCAACAAGATTTTTGCCAGCGTGCCCAGCGGCGCCAAGTACATTACCGAGATGGGCGACAATCAGGGTAGTTTGATCGTCACTGGCCCCACAGTGGTTGACTCATCAGATCCCGGTTATGGGCAGCAGTACCGCATCGAATTCAGCGGGGATGGCGAGGATGCCACCTACACGGTGGAAACCTTTGATACCGCCACGCAGCAGTGGGTGGCACTCGATCCCGCCGAGGACTATCAGGACGTTGACTACGTCGCTGGCGAGCAGATCCGCTTTGGCGGCCTGAGCCTGACCCTGAACGGCACAGCGGCCGACGGCGATGGCTTTACTCTGGGTCGCGCCACTCAGATGGAGCCCAATCTGTTCAGGACCTTCGAGAATGCCCTGGCGGTGCTCGAGCAGCCCGCCGAGACGCCCCAGCAGAAAGCCGCGCTGCGCAATACCCTCAACACCTCGATGCGCGAGCTCGACAACAGTCTCGACAATGTTCTCACCGTGCGCGCCTCGGTGGGCGCTCGCCTCAACGAGATCGACGTGGTCGACTCGGTGGGCGGTAATCGCATGCTCAACTATGAGCAGACCCTCTCCGATCTGATCGACCTCGACTACGCCGAGGCGATCTCCGAATACAGCCTGCGCCAGGTCGGCCTGCAGGCTGCGCAGAAGGCCTTCGTCGACATCCAGGGGATGTCGCTGTTCGATCGTCTCTGAGTGGTGTGTGCTGCTCTCTTCACCGCTGCCTCGGCAGCGGTTTTTTTATGTCGGCAGGGTGCTGAGGATATGCTCGACGAAGCGTCGCACCTTGGCCAGTTCGCCGAGGTGTTCAGGATAGACCAGGTAGTAGGCGCTGGCGCTGCGCAGGCGGTGGGGGGCGGCAACCGCGAGGCGCCCGCTGTCGAGCTCCTCGTCGACCGTGAAGCGTGGCACCAGGGCCACGCCACCGCCGGCCATGGCCGTGCGCACCAGCATCGGGAAGGTCTCGAAACGGCTGCCATGGTAGCTGCGGTCGGTGCCGATATGCTGCTCGGCGAACCACTGGTGCCAGGCGTCGGGGCGGGTCGAGAGGTGCAGCAGCGGCAGCTCGGCGAGGTCGCTGGCCGAGGCCGGCGTGTGAGTGGCCAACAGTACCGGGGCGGCGACGGCTACCATCTCCTCGTTGGCAAGCTTGTGGCACTCCAGGTCGGGCCAGCTGCCGTGGCCGTAGAAAAACGCCACGTCGATATTCTGCTGCTCTAGGTCGAAGTCCTCGACGCGATCGTGGAACTCCAGGCTGATGCGCGGGTTGGCGGCCAGGAACCCCGGTAGCCGGTCGGCCAGCCAGCGCGTGCCAAAGCTCGGCAGGGTCGCCACCTTGAGCACCTCGCTATTGCCGCTATAGGTCATGATGGCGCGGGTCGACATCTCGATCTGCGCCAGCACCTTGCGCACGTCGCTCAGGTAGATCGCACCCTCCGGAGTCAGCACCAGGCTGCGCCGCACGCGGCGGAACAGCTTGTGCTGCAGGTGGGCCTCCAGTTGCGCGACCTGCTTGCTCACCGCACTCTGGGTCAGGCTCAGCGCCTCGGCGGCACGAGTAAAGCTCTTGTGCCGCGCGGCGGCCTCGAAGCACTGCATGGCGGTGGTGGAGGGGAGCTGACGCGTCATGATGCTGAGATATTCCTTACTGGCATTCTTTTATCAACGATTGGGAGCATAAAACGTCGGTACATTATCTTTTATCCATGAACAAATGGAATGCATGACGTCGTTTTATTCGTTTGTGCCTCGAGCCTTGTCTTGTTCTGATAGCGCTATGCTGAGTAATGTCGGCCACAGGAGGCCCAGATGAGCAACTGGATAGCCACGGACGAGATTCGCGGCAACTTTGCCAAGGCGATGTCGGAGATGTACCGCCATGAGGTGCCGCAGTACGGCACGCTGCTGGCGCTGGTCGAGGCGGTCAACCGCGAGACGCTGGCGGCAAACCCCGCGCTGCACGCCGAACTGCGCGACGGCGACGAGCTGGTGCGGCTCGACGTGGAGCGCCACGGTGCGATTCGCGTCGGCACGCCGGCGGAACTGGCCATGCTGCGCCGAGTGTTTGCGGTGATGGGCATGCACCCGGTGGGCTACTACGACCTCTCCGAGGCCGGGGTGCCGGTGCACTCCACGGCGTTTCGTCCGGTGGACGACGCCGCGCTCAAGCGCAACCCGTTCCGCGTGTTTACCTCGCTGCTGCGCCTGGAGCTGATCGAGGACGCCGAGCTGCGCCAGCGCGCCGCCGAGATCCTTGCCGCCCGCGATATCTTCACCCCCGGCGCGCGGGAGCTGGTCGCCACCGCCGAGCGCCAGGGTGGGCTCGATGCCGAGCAGGCCGAGCGCTTCGTGGCCGAGGCGCTGGAGACCTTCCGCTGGCACCGCGAGGCCACCGTCGACCTGGCCACCTACCGCGCGCTGAGCGACGAGCACCGCCTGATCGCCGACGTGGTGTGTTTTCGCGGCCCGCATATCAACCATCTCACGCCGCGGACCCTGGATATCGACGAAGTGCAGCGGCGCATGCCTGCGGCCGGCATCGACCCCAAGGCGATCATCGAAGGCCCACCGCGCCGCGCCTGCCCGATCCTGCTGCGCCAGACCAGCTTCAAGGCGCTGGAGGAGCCGATCCGTTTTGCCGGCAACGAGCAGGGCCACCACACCGCGCGCTTCGGCGAGATCGAGCAGCGCGGCGTGGCGCTGACGCGCAAGGGGCGCGCGCTCTACGACCGGCTGCTGACGGCCTCGCGGGAGGGCGGCACTGCCACCGACAACCAGAGCCACCAGGTGCAGCTCAGCGAGGTGTTTGCCGACTTCCCCGACGACCCCGCCGCGCTGCGCCGCGAGGGGCTGGCGTTCTTCCACTACCGTGCCGTGCCCGGCGCGACGGCGGGCGATGAACACGACGTGGAAGCGTTGATCGCCCAGGACGCACTGACTGCCGCGCCGATGACCTACGAAGACTTCCTGCCGGTCAGCGCGGCGGGGATATTCCAGTCCAACCTCGGCGACGGCGTGCGCGATGAATACGCCAGTCACTCCAACCAGGCGCAGTTCGAGGAGGCGCTGGGGGCCAAGGCCATCGACGAGATCGCGCTCTACGAGCAGCGCCAGCAGGCGTCGTTGGAGAAGGCTCTGGCGGCACTCGCCTAAGCCTGGAGGTTGCAGCCGGATATCAGCTCAGCGGCGCCATCGCCTCGAGTAGGTGCTGCAGAAACACCAGGCTGTCACTGAAAAGCCGCTGCAGGAAGCGGGCGAAGTCGGTCATCAGCACCATCAGCAGGAAGATGCCCACGGTCAGCGAGGTGGGGAAGCCGATATTGAATACCGTGAGCTGCGGCGCCGAGCGGTTGAGGATGCCCAGCGAGAGGTTGATGATCAGCAGCGAGCCGACCAGCGGCAGTGCCAACAGCATGCCTGAGACGAAGATGGTGCCGCCGAAGCGCACCAGCATCTCGAAGGCGCCGGCGTTGAAGCTGCCGATGCCGATCGGCAGGGTGACGAAGGTCGAGGCGATGATCTCGATCACGATCAGGTGGCCGTTGAAGGCCAGGAACATCAGCAGGGTGATCATGTATAGCACCCGCGACAGGATCATGGTGTTGGTGCCGCTGCCGGCATCGAAGAAGGTGGCGAAGGCCAGGCCCATCTGCAGGCCGATGAACTCGCCGGCCGCCTGCACTACCGCAAACATCACTTGCATGGTCAGCCCGATGGCGACGCCGATAAGCATCTGCTCGACCATGATGCCAAGGCTCGCCCAGGAGATGAGCGGTGCATCGGGCAGTTCCGGCAGGCTGGGGCCAATGACTACCGTGAGCAGCACCGCCAGGCCGATCTTGGCCTGATTGGGTACCGATGAGTGGCCCATCAGCGGTGCGGCCATCATGAACGCGGTGATGCGCACGAAGGGCCACAGAAACAGCATCAGCCAGGTCTGCAGCTGGGCAAAGGTGACCTCGACCATGGGTGGGCGTCGTCAGCTCAACATCAGCGGGATGTTGGTGAACAGCTCGCGGGTGAAGTCGGTGATCAATTTGAGCAGCCAGGGACCGGCGAACACCAGTACCGTGAATACGCCGAGGATCTTGGGGATGAACGACAGCGTCATCTCGTTGATCTGGGTGGCGGCCTGGAAGAGGCTGACGGTAAGGCCCGTGAGCAGTGCGGTAATGAGCAGGGGGGCGGCTAGGAACAGCGTAATCCGCATGCCCTGATAGGCCATGCTCATGACGACCTCGGGTGTCATGGTTTACTCCTTGCGCGGCGCTGGGGCGCCCCGCTGATGGTGGCGATGGTCATAGATAGAAGCTCTGGGCCAGCGAGCCGATGATCAGCTGCCAGCCGTCGACGAGCACGAACAGCATCAGCTTGAACGGCAGCGAGATGGTTGCCGGCGGCACCATCATCATGCCCAGCGACATCAGCACGCTGGCCACTACCAGGTCGATGATCAGAAACGGGATAAAGATGGTGAAGCCGATCTGGAAGGCGGTCTTGAGCTCGCTGGTAACGAAGGCCGGCATCAGCACGCGCATCGGCAAATCTTCCGGCCCCTGCATTTCGCCGACGTCGGCCAGGCGTACGAACAGTGCCAGGTCCGGTTCGCGGGTCTGGGCCAGCATGAACTCGCGAAACGGCTGGCTGGCCACCAGCAGGAACTCGTCGAAGTTCATGTCGTCGACGGAGAGCGGCAGCCAGGCATCTTCATAGACCTGGGCGAACACCGGCGACATCACGAAGAAGGTCAGGAACAGCGCCAGGCCGAGCAGCACCTGGTTGGGCGGCGCCGACTGGGTGCCCATGGCGGTGCGCAGCAGGCTGAGCACGATGATGATTCGGGTGAAGCCGGTCATCATCAGCAGTAGCGCCGGCAGGAAGGCCATCGAGCTGAGCAGCAGCAGGGTCTGCAGATGCATCGACCACTGCTGGCCGCCGTCCTCGGTGGGCTGGCTGGTGATACCGGGGAGGGTGGCCTGGGCGAAGGCGCTGCTCGGCAGCCACCACGCCAGCAGGGCGATGAGCAAGACAAGTGCAAGGCGTTGCAGCGAGGTCACGGCCGGCTGCCCTTGCCGCGGCCCAGGGCCTGGCCGGCGTTCTGCTTCAAGGCGCTGGCGAAGCGCGTGGCGAAACTGCCGCCTTCCGGGTGCACCGGTGAGGGTGGTGCAGTGTCGACCGGCGCGGCGCATTCGTGGAGCTTGCTGACCTGACCGCCACCCACGCCGAGCACCAGCCAGGTGCCTTCGACGTCGACGATGACCACTCGCTCGCGGTTGCCCACGGCAGTGCTGCCGACCACCTTGAGGTGCTGGCCGTGCACGCGCCCTTGCGGATGCAGGCGCTT
This sequence comes from Franzmannia qiaohouensis, assembly GCF_031451695.1. Lineage (NCBI taxonomy): Bacteria > Pseudomonadati > Pseudomonadota > Gammaproteobacteria > Oceanospirillales > Halomonadaceae > Franzmannia > Franzmannia qiaohouensis. The sequence continues at coordinate 55,944 of NZ_JARWAM010000008.1, read as the reverse complement.
GACCAGATAGCTGCACAGGAAGATGATCGCTACCACCAGTGCCAGGGCCGCCGCGGTCTTGCCCAGCGCGGCCATGCCAAGCAGGGCGTCGCTGCTACCTACGCTACCCTCGAGCGCCGCCAGGCCGCTGGTGTCGACCTGCGGGGCGGGCTCGGGTGTCGAAACACGCTCGCTCATCGGTTGAGTTTCTGCACGCGCTCGGAGGGGGTAATGATCTCGGTGACGCGGATGCCGTATTTGTCATCCACTACCACCACTTCGCCCTGGGCGATGAGGTAGCCGTTGATCAGGATATCCATCGGCTCGCCGGCCAGGCCTTCGAGCTCGATCACCGAGCCCTGGGCGAGCTCGAGCAGCTGCTTGATGGTGATGCGGGTGCGGCCGAGCTCGACGCTGAGCTTGACCGGGATGTCCATGACCATTTCCAGGTCGCGGGCGGCACCGCTGCCTTGGCCCTTGTCGAGGGGCTTGAAGACCTTGGAACCGGCGGCTTCCGGCTGGCTGGCCGGGGCTGCGGCGGGTTCCTCGGCTTCGCTTTCGGCCTGCTCGGCCAGCGCTTCGGCCCAGGGGTCGTCCTCGGCGGGCGCCGCATCGCCCTGTTCGGCCATGGCGCTGGCCCAATCGTCGTCTGTGGCGCTCTGATCGGGCTTGTTGGGATCAGGCTTGTTGGGATCAGTCATTATCGGATTCCTTGGCTTGCGGCGTTGACCCTTTGACGAAAGTTTCCTTGGCCGACTTGGATGACGAAGCATGCTCGATCAGGCTGTGAACGCGCAGTGCACGCTGACCGTGTTGGCTACCGTATTCGCAGCGCATCACCGGCACGCCGTCGACGCTGGCGGTGACGATCTCCGGGAGTTCGATGGGCAGCACGTCGCCAACTTCGAGCGACATCACCCGGCCGATGCTGCTGGGGATCTCGACGAAGTCGGCGATGAGTTCGACGTGGGAGCGCTTGATCTCGCCGGCCATGCGCTGGCCCCACTGCCGCTCCTCTTCGGGGTGGCTGTCGGTGAGCGGGCCGCTGAGCTGCTCGCGCAGCGGCTCGATCATCGAGTAGGGCATGCAGATCTGGAAATCGCTGTTCAGGTTGCCGACTTCCAGGTGGAAGGTGCTGTTGACCACGATCTCGTTGGGCGAGTTGGTGATGTTGGCGAACTTGACCTGCATCTCGGAACGCAGGAACTCCACCTCCAGCGGGTACACCGAGCGCCAGGCTTCCTGGTAGGCGTCCAGGGCGAGCTTGAGCAGGCGGCGTATGATGCGCTGTTCGGTGTGGGTGAATTCGCGGCCTTCCGACTTGGTGAGAAAACGCCCGTCACCGCCGAACAGGTTGTCGACCACCATGAACACCAGGCTGGGGGGGAATACCACCAGCGCCGAGCCGCGCAGCGGCTTGAGTGCCACCAGATTGAGGTTGGTGGGCACCGGCACATTGCGCGAGAAATCGCTGTAGCTTTGGTAGCGGACGGTGTCGACGGTGATGTCGGCACTGCGCCGCAGCAGGTTGAACAGGCTCATGCGGAAGTGCCGCGCGAACCGCTCGTTAATGATGTCCAGAGCGTGCAGACGCTCGCGTATGACCCGATGCTGGGTGGCCGGGTCATAGGGGCGAATACGCGCGTCGCTACCCTTGCTATCGCTAGGAGCAGCCTCTTCTTCGCCGCTGACGCCCTTGAGCAGGGCGTCGATCTCTTCCTGAGAGAGCAGATCGTCTTGGGACATGGCGCTATTGCACTTCTCGATGAAGACTCAAGGGTTCAGCGTCGCGGTCACTGGACGATGAATTCGGTGTACAGCACGTCGTTGACCATCAGTGACGGCTGTGGGTTGGTCAGCGGCTGGTCGAACAGGGCCAGGATGTCGGCCGAGAGCTGCTGCTTGCCCTCGGGGCTGACCAAATCTTCGGCCTGCTGGCTGGAGAGCAGCATCAGCAGCCGGCTGCGCACCTGCGGCATGTGCTCCTCGATCAGCTCGCGGGTGGTCTCGTTGCCGACCCGTAGCGACAGCCCGATGTAGAGCAGCTGCTGGTCGTAGTGACGGCTCTGCAGGTTGACCGTGAACGGGTTGATGTCGACGAAGATCGGCGCCGGGGCGCGGGTCTCTTCGACTACGGTCTGGGCGCTTGCGCCGCCTTCTCCGCTGCGGCTGTCCATCATGTAGTACACGGCCGCCGAGCTGCCCATCGAGAACAGGATGATCAGTAAGCCGATGATCCACCAAGGTTTGCGGCTGCCCGCACTGCGATTCTTTGCCATTGTCTTTGCCACCGATAGATGGGCGACCCCGAGGGGTGCATTCTAGAAAGCAGTATGGCGATAGCCGTGCCATCGCCATGGTTCGAAAAGGCCGGCCTAAACGGCGTATCTTGGCGCTTTACCAGATCCGCAAGGCCTTGACCTGCTACATCGTTATCGGCCCCGCGGGCGAGACATTGAGGGTGACGACTCAACGCACTGCCGCACGGCGTGCTCAAGCGTAAAGATCGACGCGGCCGTCGAGCTCCAGCGGCCTGCCCGGCAGCGCCTCGGTGGTGTCATCCAGCAGATTATCTTCGCCGCCCGATGCGCTACCGCCTTGCTGGCCACTACCGCCGCCGTTGGCGAAGGCCATCTCGCCGCCAGCGTGCTCGCCGACCGTTGCCTCACTCAGTGAAATACCCTGCTCCTCGAGGGCCTCGCGCAGCTGCGGGATGGCTTGTTCGAGGGCCACGCGAACCTGGGCGTGGGCCGAGAGGAACTGTGCCTGGGCACCGTTCTCGCCGAGCTTGAGGCTCACCGAGAGCGGTCCCAATTCGGCGGGGTTGAGACGCAGCTCGACGCGCTGGTCGCCGCGCTGGCTTAGGTTGACCAGCTGCTGGCCGAGCTGCTGTTGCCACTGCTGGCTGGCCACAGGAGCGCTCAGCGCGGCGCTGGCCGGCGGCTGACCGAGCGGTTGCGGGCTGGCGGTGGTGCCCTGGGCGCTGGCGACCGGCGGTGCTGGGATGCCGTTGGCCTCGCCGCTTGCGCCGCTGGGTGCCTCGCTGCGGCCATTAAGGGCGGCGAACAGCGGGGCTTCGCTACCGGGCTGGGGCAGGCCGACGGCTGGCTGAGGGCTGGCAGTGGTGCTGGGGCCCACCGTGGGGGCGGCCTGAGCCGCACTGCGCAGTGCCTGCTGAGTGATCTCGGCGAGCGCCTCGCGTCCAGCGGGCTGGACCTCCCGAGCGGCGGCGGGGTCGAGTAGCAGGGGGTTGCTTGCACCGCGCGATTGGCGCGTGTCGCCCTCGACCGTGCCGAGGGGGCGCGCCTGCAGAGTGGCGAGTTCGGCGCCCGGTCGTTGGCTGCTTGGCGGGTTGCCCTGGCCGGGCTCGGCCAGCGGTCGGCCGGCGGCGTCGATCAGTGCCATGCGCTGGCGTACCTCGGCCAGCAGCGCCGACTCTTCGCCAGCGTCCAGGTTCACGGCACCTGCCAGCGGGCGATTGGCCTGGGCGTTGCCGCTGAGCAGCGCCTCGAGGGCGGCCAGTGGTGATTCGACTGTTGCCGCCTCGCTGATTGCCTCGCCGCTGACCTCGTCGAGCACGCCCTCGATCAATGTCAGCGCTGCGGCCTGGCTCTCGTCGTCGGCCATGTCATTGGCAATATCCTCGACCAGCCGCTCGGCCAGTGCCGCCAGATCGATGGGGAGTTCTCCACCGCCGTTGGCCTGAGGCTTGGCATGACTCGCCTCCAGCAGCTGGCTGAGGCCGGCAGCGTTGGCGGCCTGGCTGAGCTGCTTGGCGAAAGCGCCGTCGGCGGGGAGCTTGCCTGCGGGCTGGGCGTTGGCGGCCTTGCCGGTGCCGGCTGTGGCGGTCAGAAGCGCAGAGATGTCCATGGTGCCTCCTTGTACGGGCCAGCCGATGTTCGCCGGCGAAGCGGCCGCGCGGTTGACGCGGCCGGGGTTGTGTCAGTGACTGTCGTCCTGCTCGCGCCGGCGGCGCAGCAGGGCATTGGTGCTCAGTTCATCGTTAACGCGCTGTTCATGGCGCTGGGCCTGCTGGCGGACCTGGTCGGCGCGACGGCTGGCCAGGGTGTCGTAGGAGGAGAGCTTGCGCTGCTCCTGCTGCCAGTGCTGCTGACTCGAAGCCACGCGCTGCTCTTGATCGCCCAGGGCCTGCCTGGCGCGCACGATGGCGGCGTCAAGCGAGGCCAGGAACTGCTGATAGTTGTGCATGGTGGCCGGGTCGATGCCGGCATGCATGGCGTCCTGCAGGCGCTGTGCGTACTCCAGCCGGTAGCGGCCCAGGGCGTCGAGCTGGGCCACGGTGTGCTGCTGGGTGCGGCGCTCGTTGGCCAGCGCCGTACCGGCGTTGTCGCGGGCCTCGCGGGCCAGGTCGAGCAGGGTGTCGAGCGGTTGCTGGTGCGTCATTTACCCCCTCCAATGAGTGCTGACAGCGACTGACGGGACTGGTCGGCGGTGGCCTGCTCATCGATCCGCTGCTGCAGGAACTGCTCCAGGTGCGGGTAGATCTGCACCGCATGGTCGAGCTGCGGGTCGTGGCCGGCGCTGTAGGCGCCGACGCTGATCAGGTCGCGATTGCGCTGGAAGCGCGAGAAGAGCTGCTTGAACTGCTGCGCCTGGCGCTGCTGGTCGTCGGTGACGATGGCGGTCATGGCGCGGCTGATCGAGGCCTCGATGTCGATGGCCGGATAGTGGCCGGACTCTGCCAGGGTGCGCGACAGCACGATATGGCCGTCGAGGATCGCCCGCGCCGAGTCGGCGATGGGGTCCTGCTGGTCGTCACCCTCGGTGAGCACGGTATAGAACGCCGTGATTGAGCCGCCACCGCGCCGAGCGTTGCCGGCACGCTCAACGAGCCCCGGCAGCTTGGCAAATACCGACGGCGGGTAGCCCTTGGTGGCCGGCGGTTCGCCGATGGCCAGGGCGATCTCGCGCTGGGCCATGGCGTAGCGGGTCAGCGAGTCCATGATCAGCAGTACGTTGCGGCCAGCGTCGCGGAAGCCTTCCGCCAGGCGGGTGGCGTAGGAGGCGCCCTGCAGGCGCTGCAGCGGCGAGGTGTCGGCGGGGGCGGCGACCACCACGGCGCGGCGGCGGCCCTCTTCGCCGAGGATGTTGTCGATGAAGTCCTGCACCTCGCGGCCGCGCTCGCCGATCAGACCGACGACGATGACGTCGGCCTGGGTGTAGCGGGCCATCATGCCCAGCAGCACCGACTTACCGACGCCGGAGCCGGCAAACAGGCCCATGCGCTGGCCGCGGCCGACGCTGAGCAGGGCGTTGATGGCGCGAATGCCGACGTCGATCTGCGCTTCGATGGGCGCCCGCGACAGCGGGTTGAGCGGTGGCGTGGCCAGCGGTGCGAAAGGCGCATCGTCGAGCGGGCCCTGGTCGTCAAGCGGGCGGCCGTTGCCGTCGACCACCCGCCCCAGCAGCGAGTCGCCGATCGGGAAGCGCCGCGCGCTGCCGCCATCGCCGTCGGTGAGAGGCAGTACCCGGGCGCCGGGGGAGAGCCCGCTGATCTCGGCGAGTGGCATGAGGAACAGTTTCTCGCCGGAGAAGCCCACCACCTCGGCCTCGGCGTACTGCGTCTCGCCGTGGCCGCTGAGTTCGATCCTGCAGGCGCTGCCCAGCGCCACCTTGAGGCCCACTGCCTCGAGCACCATGCCGGTGGCGCGCACGATGCGACCGCTGCTGCGGTAGTGGGGCACCGTTTCGATACGCGAGCTGACTCGCGACAGCGTCTGCTGCCAGTGGTGTTGGTGGCGGTTATCGGCGACGGCGTCAACCATTGTCGGAGCCCTCTTCGCGGAGTGCCGCATCGCTGTCGCGGTCGCCATTGGCGCGGGTGTCGCCCGGCTTGCGCTGGCGCACCATGGCGGTGATGGTGGCCCAGCGCCGCTCCCAGGTCGCATCCAACTCGCCGCTGGGGCTGGTCACCCGGCAGCCGCCGCGGCTGATGGTGTCGTCGGGCTGCAGCTGCCAGTTGGCGGCATCGAATTCGTTGCCGAGGTGGGCCTTGACCAGGCTCAGGTCGGCGGGGTGCAGCCATAGCCGCGGGCGACCGCTGAGCGCCGGGTCGGCGTGGAGCAGCTCGCGAACGATATCGAGGATCTGTTCTGGACGGGCGTCGAGGGCCTCGCCGGCCAGCTGGCGGCCGGTGGTCAGCGCCAGCTCGACGAGGTCGTCGGCGATGTCCTGGTCGAGGCGGGCCAGCGCCTCGCTGAAGTGCTGGGCCAGTGGGGCGAGTGGCGCCAGGGTCTTCTGGGCCTGGCGCTTGAGCTCTTGCTCGCCGGTTTCGCGGCCTTCGGCGAGTCCCTGGTCGTAGCCGGCCTGGTAGCCCTCGGCCTGGCCGGCGGCATAGCCTTCCTGGCGCGCTTCCTCGCGAACCTTCTCGCGCAGCGCTTCGATCTCGGCATTGCGCTGGAAGGCCTGCTGGCGGATCGCCTCGCGGCGCTTACGCTCACGCTCCTGCTGGGCGCGCTGTGGCTGACCCAGCTCATCCATCTGCCAGCGCCGCCAGTCGTCATCCTGGCGATCGTCGAGATCGCGCCAGGCGTCAGACATAGGTGTCGTCTCCACCGCTCAGTACGATTTCGCCAGCGTCTGCCAGGCGCCGCACCACTTGCAGGATGTTCTTCTGCTCGGTCTCGACCTGGGAGACGCGGATCGGCCCACGAGCTTCCATGTCCTCCTGCATCAGCTGGGCGGCGCGCTGCGACATGTTGCGCATGAACTTTTCCATCAGCGCGTCCGGGGCGCCCTTGAGCGCGATCACCAGGGAGTTGGTATCGATCTCCTTGAGCACCAGCTGGATGGCGCGATTGTCCAGGTCGAGCAGGTTCTCGAACAGGAACATCTCGTCGATGATCTTCTGGGCCAGATCTTCGCTGTGGGCGCGCACGGTCTCGATGACCACCTCTTCCTGACTGGAATTCATCAGGTTGAGAATCTCGGCGGCGGTTCTTACACCACCCATCTTGCTGCGCTTGAGATTCTGGCCGTCGAGCATGCCGCCGAGCACTTCGGTGAGCTCCTGCAGCGCCGCCGGCTGGACGCCGCTGAAGGTGGCGATACGCAGCACCACGTCGTTGCGCAGCTTATCGTCGAAGTGCTCGAGGATATCGGCGGCCTGATGGCGCTCCAGGTGCACCAGGATGGTCGCAATGATCTGCGGGTGTTCGTCGCGGATCATTTCGGCGACCAGCGAACCTTCCATCAGGTTGAGCGAGTCGATGCCGGAGCTGGTGCTGGTGGACTCGAGGATATCTTCGATCAGGCTCGAAGCGCGTTCGCTGCCCAGCGCCTTGGTCAGCACCGAGCGGATATGGTCGCTGGAGTGCAGGTTGATGGCGGTGAACTGCTCGGCCTCGTCATGAAAGTCGTTGAGGACCTGACGCATCTCCTCGTGGGAGACCTGGTCGAGGGTCGCCATCTCCTGGCTGATCTCCTGGACCTCGCGCGGCGCCAGGTACTTGAACACCTCGGCGGCGCTATCCTCGTCGAGGGCGAGCAGCAGGATGGCGCTGCGCCGAGCGCCACTCATGGTGATCTGGGCGGTCTTGCTCATCAGCTGTTGCCCTCGTCTTTGTGGATCCAGCTGCGCACGATCATGCCGATCAGGCGCGGGTCTTCCTGAGCCATCTCGCGGACATCCTTGAGCTGTTGCTCATAGGCCGACGACTTGCGCTTCTTGCGCGGCGGCGGTGAGTAGCTGTCGTCCTCGAGCTGCTCGCTTTGCTCGCTTTGCTCGCCGTCCTCGTCGTCGTTGCCGACGGTGGCGCGGAAGCCCGGCTCGGGAATGGCGGCCGCAGGCAGCGGCTGCTCGGTGTAGCGCTTGATCAGCGGACGTAGCAGCAGCAGGTAGAGCAGCAGGGCGATGAAGGCGATCAGCAGGTAGCGACCGGCGCTGATGGCCATGGCCTGAAGTTCCGGCGATTCCCACCAGGCGCGCTGGTCGAGCTCTTCCTGGTCGAGGGTGAAGGGGCTGTTGACCACTTCGACAGCGTCGCCGCGTGCTTCGGAGAAGCCCATGGCCTGGCGTACCAGGCGGTTGAGCTGGGCGATCTCGGCATCGCTCAAGGCGACGCGCTGGGTGTCGCCGTCGGCATCGGTCTCTTCGCGATAGTTGACCACCACTGCCACCGAGAGGCGCTCGATCTGGCCGCGACGATGCTGAATATGCTCGACGTTGCGGTCGACTTCGTAGTTGATCACGTTGTCGTGGCGCAGGTCGCTGGGTGCAGCGCCCTCGGCCAGCTCGTCCGGCTCGATGGGATTGCCCTCGTCATCGAGGGGCTGGTTGATCGGCGAGGGGGCGACGCCCGGCGGGGTGTTGGTGAGGGCGCCGGGAATGCCCATCGCCAGCTCATCGCCGCCGCGGTAGGAGGTGCTCAACTGCGAGCTGCGTACCGCGGCTTCGTTGGGCGCCTGGTTGGGTCCATAGCGCTCGGAGGTCTCCTCGCGGGTGGAGAAGTCGATCTGGGCGGCGACCTGGGCGCGGACATTCTGGCTGCCCAGGATCGGTGACAGGATGTTCTCGATGCGGCGCTGGTAGGAGCGTTCGACTTCGTCGATATAGGAAAGCTGGGTGCCGTCGAGGTCGCGGCTGGTGCCGCCACGCTGGGAGAGCAGGCGCCCGGCCTGGTCGACCACGGTAACGTCGTCGGCGGAGAGTTCGGGTACGCTGCTCGAAACCATGTGTACGATGGCATCGACCTGGCCCTCGCTGAGGCTACGGCCGCCATGCAGGGTGAGCACCACCGAGGCCTTGGCCGGCTCGCGCTCGCGGACGAAGACCGACGGCTTGGCCATGGCCAGATGAATGCGCGCCCGGTTGACCGGGCCGAGTGATTCGATGGAGCGCGACAGCTCGCCCTCCATGCCACGCTGGAAGTTGACCTGCTCGGCGAACTGGCTGACCCCGAAGGCCTGGTTGTCCATCAGCTCGAAACCGACGTTGCCGCCCTGGGGCAGGCCCTGTTCGGCGAGCTGCAGGCGCAGGGTGTGGACCTGGTCGCTGGGCACTAGTAGCGCCTGGCCGCCTTCGCTCATGCGGTAGTTGACGCCGCGGGTGTCGAGTTCGTTGATGATGCGGCCGCCGTCTGCCTCGCTGAGATTGCTGTAAAGCACGCGGTAGTCGGGGCTCTTGGCCCACAGCAGCAGGGCGATGATGATCGCGATCACCACCGCCGCGGCGATCATTAGCGGCACCAGCGGGTTGGCTCGCAGTTGCTCGGCAAGCTTGGCGGTCGTCAGGCCGCGCACCCCTGTGGTTGCGGCGCCCTCGGCGCTGCGCTGGTTGCCGGCCGGCTGTGCGCCAGCGTTGGTCTGGGCCTCGCTCACAGCGTGTCTCCTGAAGTTCTGCTGCGTTGCCCTGCGTCGGTGTCGAAAGTCATTGCGCCATCCGGCTCCACAAGCTGTCCGATTCGCCGCCCAGTGTCGGCAGGCGGTCGTGTTGATGAACGCCATTATGCGGAGGTGGGTAAAGGCTAAAGGGTAGAAAAGCCGGAGTTTTGCTCGCCAATTGCCGCTTTGGTGGTGGCGCCTGCCTTGCTAGGCTTGCCCCACGCTCTCCAACCAGTGAGTCGAGACGCATGAGTACACCCGCGATTCAGTCGGCCGTGGCGCAGATGCAGTCGTTGGCGACCCAGGCCGCCGGCGCCCAGCACAAGGGCCAGCACCTCTCCACGGCGGTCGGCCAAGGCGGCTTCGCCAGCGAGCTGCAGGCCTCGATCCAGCGCATCAACCGGCTGCAGCAGACCGCCAGCGCCAAAGCCACCGCTTTCCAGTCCGGCGACCCGGACGTGGCGCTCAACGACGTGATGGTCGATATGCAGAAGGCCAGCGTGGCTTTTCAGATGGGCGTGCAGGTGAGGAATCGCCTGGTGACGGCCTATAAGGACGTGATGAATATGCAGGTCTAGGTAAACACTGAATAAAAGACCGCACCAGCGAATCGCTGCGTTGCACGCTGCTGGTGCGCCAGCCCGGTAGGAATCCTCACATATTCCCCAGGCATAACATCACGATGCCCGGCCAAATGGCCGGGCATCGTCGTTGCTGGTGCGGGGATTTCAGGTCTTGCGCAGCGAGGCGTCGAGGTGGTCGACCACCTCGGCCCAGTCGGCGTCGTCCTCCAGCGCCTCGTGAAGGAAGTCGGCCTGGGCGCGGCTCCAGAAGGGAGCGTCGGGCAGTGGCAGGGCGTCCGGCAGCGGTGAATGTTGTTCGATAAAGGCTTCGATGGAGGCGGCGTCAGCGGGCAAGCCGAGCTGTTCGAAAAGCTCGCTGAAATGGTGAACCGGTGGTTCCATGGCAGTCTCCCTGATGGACGATATGTCCCTACACCATAGCGGGTCGCAGCGGCCTTTGCCGCTCAACGTTCGCCGGCCAGCGAAGTGAGAAAGCGTCGCCTGCGCTCGGTGTCGTCGAGCGGCTGGGCCAGCAGGTGGACCAGCTTGGTGAAGGCAGCTTCCGGCGTCATGGCGTCGGCGGAGAGCACCCCGGCATCGGCAAGGCCCTGGCCGGCGGCGTAGTGGCCGATCTCGATGCCGCCGTGGGGGCACTGGCTGAGGGCGACCAGCAGCTTGCCTTCGCCGCTGGCGCGGGCCAGTACGCCAAGCAGCTCAGGGTCTTGCGGGGCGTTGCCGCCACCCCAGACTTCGAGCAGGGCGCCCTGCACCGCGCTGGGCTCGAGCCAGGCAGCAACCTGCCAGGCGGCGATGCCGGGCCACAGCGCGATGCGCACTACGCTGTTGCTGGCATGCTTACCAATATAGTCGGGCAGCTCGAAGCGTGGCGCGCCGCGCTGCTGCTCTGCCAGGCCGCGGCTGGGGTAGAGCACCGGGCGGTGGTCGACCAGTTCGCCGAGCAGCGGATAGTTGGGGCTGCTGAAGGCATCGGCTGCCTGGGTGTGCCACTTGCGCGTACGAGTGGCGCGCAGCAGCTTGCCGGCAAAGCACACCGCGACCTCCTTGAGTCCCTGCTCGGCGGCGAAGCGCAGTGCCGCCTCGAAATTGCCCAGGGCGTCGGAGCCCTCGGCTTCGAGCGGCAGCATGGCGCCGCTGACGACCACTGGTATATCGATGCCCTGAAGCTGGTAGGCGAGGCTGGCGGCGCTCCAGGCCAGGGTGTCGGTGCCGTGCAGCACCACGATACCCGCATAGCGCTGCCGGCCGTGCTGCGCGGCGATCAGTTCGGCCAGCGCCTGCCAGGTGGCAGGGGTGGCGGCGCTGGAGTCGATGGGCTGGGGCGTCTCGACCAGCTCGAAGGGCGGTAAATCGGCGCGACGTGCCGGCGGCAGGCTGGCCAGGGCGGCGTCGAGGCGGCGGCCGATGTCACTCCCGGGGGCCAGGCCCGCGGCGCTGGGCAGCATGCCAAGGGTGCCGCCGGTGTAGACGACGAGAAGCGGGCGAGGGGGCTGCGCCATGGCGTGGTTCCTGTTGCGGCTCTAAGGATTCGGGCTGCCATGATACCCGAGGTTGGCGGTGTGATCAGTCGCCGACCCGGCGGCTGAGGAAGTCGATGCCCGCCTCGATGGCGCTGCCGCGGGTGACGAAGCTTGTCAGGTGGCCGCGCAGCCGCTGCAGGTAGAGCTCGCTGTGGATGCCGCGTTCGAGCAGTGCCTGGTGAAAGTCTGCGGCGTGGTCGACCGGCACCAGGCGGTCCTGAGTGCCGTGGAACAGGAAGAACGCCGGGGCGCTGTCGCCGAGCTGACGTGCCGGTGAGGCCAGTCGATACTGCTCGGGGACCTCGGCGCGGGTGCCGCCGAGGAACTGCACCACCAGCCGGCCATCGTCGAACTTGAACAGATCGGTGGGCATGCCGCCGGCGAGTACCGCCTGCAGCCGGGTGTGCTCGCCGCCGTAGGGCGTGGCCAGTTCGGCCCGGTCGGCGCTGAGGGCGAGGAGCCCTACCAGGTGGGCGCCGGAAGAGAACCCCACGCCGACCAGGCGCTGGGTATCGACGCGCCAGTCCGGTGCCTGGTCGTGCAGCCAGCGCATGGCAATCTGCAGGTCGTGGAGCTGGGCAGGGAAGCGATGCGCCGGCGCAAAGCGATGCTCGATATTGACCGCCACGAAACCGGCCTCGGCCAGCTGCCCGGCGATGCCGGCCATGTCGCTGCGATCTCGGCGCTGCCAGCCGCCGCCGTGGACCACCAGCGCCGCGGGGCGCAGCGTCGCGCCGTCATCGGCGGGCAGGTAGACATCTGCCTGCAACGCCTGGGGCCAGGCGTCGGGGGTGTAGGTGAGCCCTTCAAGAAGGGTGACCTGCTGGCTGGCGCTGTCGAGGGCCGTGGGCGGCTGGCCGGGGGCGTTAAGATGACGGCTGCAGCCAGTCACCAGCAGCGGCAGGCAGAGTAGGGCAATCAGGCGACGAAAGGGCAGCATGGCGGCGATCCGTGAGCTGGAGGGTCGGTCATCTTGTACAAGCCTATACGCTCGTAAAGGCTTTGTGGATGCATTGATGCGACCCGTCTCGCGGTGCCGTAGTTCCTGATGGCCCGATAGGCTGCTAGACCTCGAGGTTGATCAGACGACCCTGCAGTTCGCTCAGAGATTCGGCGATGCGCAGCACTTCTTCGCTGGGAATTTGGCGAATCACGTCGCCGCTGTCGCGGTCGACGATCCGCGCCACGGTGCGCGAGTCGAACTCATTGAGGTGGAACTCGACGCCGTAGGGGCGCATCACTTCGTTGATACGCAGCACCGGCTCAATGAGATCCCCCGCTGGCGGCAGCGCAGCCGCACCGCGCTCTGCCTGGCTCTCGGGGGTGGGGAGCGGGCTGTGACCGAGCTGTACGAGCATGCTGTCGAGGCGCTGCTGGGCGGTCAGGCCGCGAGTCGCGGGGCTAATATCGTTGATCAGGTCGCTCATGGTGGGGCCTCTTACCCTGCCGACTACTATTTGTCATTGATAGTATCGGCAGGGCGAGGAGGTTCTTTAGCGGCTGATCGGTGGTTCGCTTTCGCGGGCGTCAGGCAGGCGTGCGGCTGGGCGTGGCGAGTCTCGCGACCATGGCTGTGACCATCCGTGCCGAGTGGTCGGCGGCGGTTTCCAGGAACTGCTCGAAGCTGACGTGGTTGTCAGCGCCGCCGGCGATATCGGAGAGCGCGCGGATGACCACGAACGGGCAGCCGTAGAGATGGCAGGTTTGGGCGATGGCGGCGGCTTCCATCTCGGCGGCGAGCATGGTGGGAAACCGCGAGCGGGTCTTGGTGACCAGCTCCGGGCAGGCCATGAATACATCGCCAGTGGCGATCAGGCCTTCGACCACGCGCACCTCGCCGAGCGACTCGACGCTCTGGCGTGCCACCGTGACCAGTCGCTGGTCGGGCAGGTAGGCGGCGGGCATCTGCGGTACCTGGCCGTGCTCATAGCCGAACACCACGGCGTCGACGTCATGGTGGCGCACTTCGCTTGAGACCACCACGTCGCCGATCTCGAGCCCTTCGCCGAAACCACCGGCGGAGCCGGTGTTGATGATCGCCTCGGGCTGGTAGGTGTCGAGCAGTAGAGTGGTGCCGATGGCGGCGTTCACCTTGCCGATACCGGACTGCAGGATCACCACCTCGACGCCGTGCATGCGGCCGGTGTAGAAGGTGCAGCCAACGTGCTGACGGGTCTTGCTATCTTCGAGCAGGCTCGCCAGATAGGCGACCTCCTGGGCCATGGCGCCGATGATGCCGATACGCTTCATGCGAACACATCCGTCCACTCGTTACGCTTGGCGAGGAATTCGCGGGCGATCTGCTGGGCGCCTTCGAGGCTGTGGCTGGCTGCCCAGCCGCACTGCATCTCGTTGCAGGCCGGCACCTCTGTGGCGACCAGGATGTCTTCGAGGGTCTTGCGCAGCAGCTCGAGCACGTCGTCGTAGTCGTCGTGGTTGATCAGTGCGACGTAGAAGCCGGTCTGGCAGCCCATCGGACTGATGTCGACGACCTTGTCGCTATGGTTGCGCGACAGTTCGGCCATCAGGTGTTCGAGGGAGTGCAGGGCGGGCATCTCCATGTGCGCCTGGTTGGGCTGGCAGATGCGCATGTCGTACTTGTGAATCTGGTCGCCGTTGTCGCCGACCTTGATCCCGGCCAGGCGCACGTAAGGGGCCTTGACCTTGGTGTGGTCGAGATTGAAGCTTTCCACGTTCATCTGCTGTTCGCTCATGACGACCTCGTGATGCTGGAAATGGGGGCGTATTGCCTTGAGAAGGCGCGCATTCTACCTGACTCGGCTCAGCCTTGCATGGCGTCGTGCATGTCGGCGGCGTAGAGCGTGTTCTCGAGCAGCGAGGCGACGGTCATCGGCCCGACGCCGCCGGGCACCGGAGTGATGTGGCTGGCGCGCTCGGCGGCCGGGGTAAACTCGACGTCGCCGATCAGGCGACCGTCGTCCTCGCGGTTGATGCCAACGTCGATGACGATGGCGTCATCGCGCACCCACTCGCCCTTGACCAGCCCCGGCTTGCCGACGGCCACCACCAGCAGTTCGGCGCGGCGAACGTGCTCCTCGAGGTCGCGGGTGAAGCGGTGGCAGACGGTGGTGGTGCAGCCGGCCAGCATCAGCTCCAGCGCCATCGGCCGGCCGACGATGTTGGAAGCGCCGACCACGGTGGCATTCAGGCCGCGGACCTTCAGGCCGCTCTCTTGCAGCAGGGTCATGATGCCCTTGGGGGTGCAGGGCCGCATCAGCGGCTGACGCTGGGCCAGACGTCCGAGGTTATAGGGGTGAAAGCCGTCGACGTCCTTGTGCGGCAGGATGCGCTCGAGAATCGGTCCAGCGTCGAGATGTTCAGGCAGCGGCAGCTGCAGCAGGATGCCGTCGACGCTGGGGTCGGCGTTGAGTGCGTCGATCATCGCCTCGAGGTCGCTCTGGGTGGTGGCGGCAGGCAGCTGGTGCTGGACCGAGTGAACGCCGGCCTCTGCGCAGGCGCGATGCTTGTTGCGGACATAGACGTGGGAGGCGGGATCGTCACCGACCAGGATCACGGCAAGCCCGGGCGTGCGTGCGCCAGCCTCACGGCGCGCCGCCACCCGGCGGGCTACCTGTTGGCGTACGTGAGCGGCAATCGCCTTACCATCGATCAACTGGGCGGTCATCGAGAAATCCCCTGGGACATGGTGGTCGCCCGCGGCTGGACGCGGGCTGAAAACGTTGTGGGCGGCGATTTTCGCATGACCCGGGCCGGAGTCAAAGCGCCCATGCGCGGCAGTGATGGCGCTAAGGGCTTGACCAGAGGCGAAACATAAGTAGAATACGCCTCGCATTGTCGGGGCCTCAAAGGCGCCGGTAAGCCGAGCGAGATGTCGCCGGGGTGTAGCGCAGTCTGGTAGCGCGCCTGCTTTGGGAGCAGGATGTCGGGGGTTCGAATCCCTCCACCCCGACCATTTCAACCCTATGATTATATTGAATAAATATTGTCCTGGGGTTGTCGGTACGAGCCTGAAGGTCGTAGAATGCGCCTATAGCTCAATCGGATAGAGCAACGGCCTTCTAAGCCGTAGGTTGCAGGTTCGAGTCCTGCTGGGCGCGCCAACGAGGCGCTGTCATGGCGGGTTCGATGAGTAGCCTTGGTCGGTTGTTGGTGACGCAGTGGTGGATGTAGCTCAGTGGTAGAGCCCCGGATTGTGGCTCCGGTGGTCGTGGGTTCGATCCCCATCATCCACCCCATTCGTCAGCATGATCGTCGTTGGTTGTCAGGCATCAGCAAGTCAGTATCAGGTAGTGGTGGATGTAGCTCAGTGGTAGAGCCCCGGATTGTGGCTCCGGTGGTCGTGGGTTCGATCCCCATCATCCACCCCATTACCTCCCGCACGGTATTCTCTTTCTTCCCGTATCTTATCGCGCTGCGTCGGTTGTCGTCGGCGGTTTTCGGCGTGTGCGTCGTGATAAAACCGGCTTCGTTAGGCTGCACGCCTTGCAAATAGCCGCATCGCCCCCATTGTCGAGACATGACGCGCTTGCCAGCGGCTGGTGGGGTTCATAGAATTACCCCCTTTGCTCTCGCTGCGCAAAACAGCCATTCACGCATTCAACAGACAACGCATTCATCAGAACGCCCAGTCGGTAGAGGACTATTCATGCAAGTTTCCGTCGAAACGACCTCCCAGATCGAACGCCGTGTAAAGGTTCAGGTGCCGGCAGAAGAGGTCGATCAGGCCGTTGCGGCCCGCCTCAAGGACACCGCCAAGAACGTTCGCTTGAACGGCTTCCGCCAGGGCAAGGTGCCGATGGCCGTGGTGCGTAAGCGCTTCGGCGGGCAGGTGCGCAATGAGGTGGTCGGTGAGGTGATGCGTGAGCGTTACGTCCAGGCGATCACCCAGGAGAGCCTCAATCCCGCTGGCTACCCGCAGATCGAGCCGACCGTCAACGAGTCAGGCAAGGATCTCGAGTTCGTCGCGACGCTGGAAATCTATCCCGAGGTGGCGCTCAACGGCATCGAGGGTACCGAGGTCGAGCGCCCGGTGGTCGAGGTCAAGGACGCCGATATCGATCAGATGATCGAGACCCTGCGCAAGCAGAATGCGTCCTGGGAGAGCGTCGAGCGCGCCGCCGAAGATGGCGATCAGGTCACCATCGACTTCCAGGGCTTCCTGGGCGACGAGCCCTTCGAGGGCGGTAGCGCCGAGAACCACGACCTGGTGCTGGGCTCCAACAGCTTCATCCCCGGTTTCGAGGAGCAGCTGGTGGGGGCCAAGGCGGGCGACGAGCTCGAGCTCAAGGTCACCTTCCCCGAGGACTACCAGGCCGAGAATCTGGCCGGTCAGGAGGCGACCTTCAAGGTCAAGGTGCATAAGGTCAGCGCCCAGCAGCTTGCCGAGGTCAACGAGGAGTTCATCCGGCAGTTCGGCGTCGAGGAGGGGGATGTCGAGAAGTTCCGTGCCGAAGTGCACAAGAACATGACCCGCGAGGCCAAGCAAGCGGTGGATAACCGCGTCAAGCAGCAAGTGCTCGAGGCGCTCAAGAACGCCAACGACATTCCGGTGCCGCAGGCGCTGGTGCAGCAGGAAACCGACGCGCTCAAGCGCCAGGCCGCGCAGCAGTTTGGCCTGGGCGAGGACTTCGACGTCTCCCAGCTGCCCAACGAGCTATTCGCCGAGCAGGCCAAGAGCCGCGTTCAGGTTGGCCTGCTGCTGGCCGAGGTGATCAAGTCCGGCGAGCTCGAAGCGAGCGACGACGAGATCAAGGCCAAGGTCGAGGAACTGGCTCAGCAGTATCAGGAGCCGCAACAGGTGGTCGAGTACTACCTCGGCAACGACCAGCTCAAGACGCAGCTCAAGTCGGCGATCCTCGAAGAGAAGGCGGTCGACTCGCTGCTCGAACAAGCCACCGTCAAGGATGTCGAGATGTCCTACGAGCAGGCGCTGCAGGCTGCTCAGCAGCAGGCCGAGGCCGCTGATGATGGCGAAGACGACGAAGACGCTGAAGCCAAGGGCTGAGCCCCCGCCAAGCGTTGACAGGCCCGGCATCCGCCGGGTCTGGCGTCATGATGTAAGGTAGACGATATCCGGGCCAGTCCGGATGCTTACCACAGCAGATAAAGGACATCACACAGATGGGCAACGAGTTCGATATTCAAAACGCCGGTGGCCTGGTGCCGATGGTGGTCGAGCAGAGTGCACGCGGCGAGCGGGCCTACGACATCTACTCGCGCCTGCTCAAGGAGCGTGTGATCTTCCTGGTGGGCCCGGTGGAAGACTACATGGCCAACCTGGTGGTAGCGCAGCTGCTGTTCCTCGAATCCGAGAACCCGGACAAGGACATTCAGCTCTACATCAATTCGCCAGGTGGCTCGGTGACCGCCGGGATGTCGATCTACGACACCATGCAGTTCGTCAAGCCCGACATCTCCACGGTATGCATCGGCCAGGCGGCGAGCATGGGTGCGCTGCTGCTGGCCGGCGGTGCTGCCGGCAAGCGCTTCTGCCTGCCCAACTCGCGGATGATGATTCACCAGCCGCTGGGCGGTTACCAGGGCCAGGCCTCGGATATCGAGATCCACACCAAGGAGATCCTCAGTATCCGCCACCGGCTCAACCAGATTCTCGCCGATCATACCGGTCAGGACATCGAGACCATTGCCAGGGACACCGATCGTGATAACTTCATGACCGGCGCTCAGGCGACAGAGTATGGTCTGATCGATGCCATGCTGGATAAGCGCCCGGCATCCTGATAGCGTGATTTGCTACTGAGATTTCACGATAGGCAACTCCGGCGGCTTACCGGCCGCCGTCCGTAATGAGGTACGCGAATGGCCGACGGCAAAGGCAAGGACGACAGCGGCAAGCTGCTTTACTGCTCGTTCTGCGGCAAGAACCAGAACGAAGTCCGTAAGCTGATTGCAGGCCCGTCCGTCTATATCTGCGATGAATGCGTCGATCTGTGTAACGACATCATTCGCGAGGAAGTCCTCGAGGCCGACGCAGAGGGCGACGAAGATCGTCTGCCGGCTCCGCGCGAGATTCGTCACACCCTCGACGACTATGTGATTGGTCAGGACCGCGCCAAGATGGTGCTGTCGGTGGCGGTATACAATCACTACAAGCGGCTGCGGGCCGATGTGAAGTCCGACGATGTGGAACTGGGCAAATCGAACATCCTGCTGATCGGCCCGACCGGCAGCGGCAAGACGCTGCTCGCCGAGACCCTGGCGCGACTGCTCAATGTGCCCTTCACCATCGCCGATGCCACCACGCTGACCGAGGCGGGGTATGTCGGCGAGGATGTCGAGAACATCATTCAGAAACTGCTGCAGAAGTGCGACTACGATGTCGAGAAGGCCCAGAAGGGCATCGTCTACATCGACGAGATCGACAAGATCTCGCGCAAGTCGGACAACCCCTCGATCACCCGTGACGTATCGGGCGAGGGCGTGCAGCAGGCGCTGCTCAAGCTGATCGAGGGCACTACCGCCTCGGTGCCGCCTCAGGGGGGCCGCAAGCATCCGCAGCAGGAGTTTCTGCAGGTCGACACCGGCGACATCCTGTTTATCGTTGGCGGCGCCTTCGCCGGTCTCGACAAGGTCATTCGTGACCGCGCCGAGAAGGGCGGCATCGGCTTCAATGCCACCGTCAAGAGCAAGGATGAGAGCAAGGGCGTTGGCGATCTGCTGCTCGGCGTCGAGCCGGAGGACCTGGTCAAGTTTGGCTTGATCCCCGAGTTCGTGGGTCGCCTGCCGGTGATTGCCACCCTCACCGAGCTCAGCGAGGATGCGCTGATCCAGATCCTCACCGAACCCAAGAACTCGCTGGTCAAGCAGTACGCCAAGCTGTTCGACATGGAGGGGGTGGAGCTGGACTTCCGCGAGGACGCCCTGCGCGCCGTGGCCGGCAAGGCCATGGCCCGCAAGACCGGCGCCCGCGGGCTGCGCTCGATTCTCGAGTCGGTGCTGCTCGATACCATGTACGAGATTCCCTCGCTGGAGGGCGTCACCAAGGTGGTGATCGATGAGTCGGTGATTGCCGGCGATAGCGAGCCACTGCTGATCTACTCTCAGCAAGACGAGAGCAAGGTGGCTGGCAAGGACGGTTGAGTCCGCCGCTGAACCGTGCACGGGGCCATGCCAGTCATGGCCCCGTTCGCTTGTAAACTGCCGGCGGTGCCCCCATCACCAGACCAACCACCCGATTTTGAGGAACGTCTGCGATGCAGCAGAACGCCGAACAGACCCTGAGTCTGCCCCTTCTTCCCCTGCGCGATGTGGTCGTCTATCCGCAGATGGTGATTCCCCTGTTCGTGGGGCGCGAGAAATCCATCCAGGCCCTCGAGGCCGCCATGGAGGCCGACAAGCGCGTGCTGCTGGTCGCTCAGCGCGAGGCCGGCCAGGATGATCCCGATACCCAGGACCTGTTTGCGGTCGGCACCGTGGCCGAGATCATGCAGCTGCTCAAGCTGCCCGACGGCACCGTCAAGGTGCTGATCGAGGGCGCCTCGCGCGCCGATGTCGGCGCTATCAGCGTGGCCGAGGCCGGCTATACCCAGGCCAGCGTGACCCTGCGCGAGAGCGTGCCGCTGACCGAGCGCGAGCAGGAGTCGCTGGTACGGGTGCTGCTCAACCAGTTCGAGCAGTACGTCAAACTCTCCAAGAAGGTGCCCAACGAGGTGCTCAGCTCGCTGTCCGGCATCGAGGATCCGAGCCGGCTGGTCGACACCGTCTGCGCGCATCTGTCGCTGAAGATCGACGACAAGCAGCAGCTGCTTGAGATGGACCGGGTACGCGACCGTATCGAGCATCTGATGGCGCTGATCGAATCGGAGATCGACTTGCTGCAGGTCGAGAAGCGGATTCGCTCGCGGGTCAAGGATCAGATGGAGAAGTCGCAGCGCGAGTACTATCTCAACGAGCAGATGAAGGCCATCCAGAAGGAGATGGGCGAGCTCGAGAACGTGCCTAACGAGGCCGAGAAGTACGAGACGGCGATCGAAGAATCCGGCATGCCCAAGGAGGCTGCCGACAAGGCCAATCAGGAGCTGGGCAAGCTCAAGATGATGTCGCCGACGTCCGCCGAGGCGACCGTGGTGCGCTCCTACCTCGACTGGCTGATCTCGGTGCCGTGGAAGAAGCGTACCCGGGTCAAGCACGACCTGGCGCGCGCCGCGGCGGTACTCGACGAGGACCACTACGGCCTCGAAGAGGTCAAGGAGCGGATCCTCGAATATCTCGCCGTGCAGAAGCGCGTCAAGAAGCTCAAGGGGCCGGTGCTGTGCCTGGTTGGCCCCCCCGGGGTCGGCAAGACCTCGCTGGGGCAGTCGATCGCGCGGGCCACCAACCGTAAGTACGTGCGCCTGGCACTGGGCGGGG
The DNA here is from genome assembly GCF_031451695.1 of Franzmannia qiaohouensis. NCBI lineage: Bacteria > Pseudomonadati > Pseudomonadota > Gammaproteobacteria > Oceanospirillales > Halomonadaceae > Franzmannia > Franzmannia qiaohouensis. The sequence goes on along the minus strand of NZ_JARWAM010000008.1, from coordinate 35,171 downwards.
TGCGCGATGAGTCCGAGATTCGCGGCCACCGTCGCACCTATATCGGCTCGCTGCCGGGCAAGATGGTCCAGCGCATGAGCAAGGCGGGTGTCAAGAATCCGCTGTTCCTGCTCGACGAGGTCGACAAGATCGGCATGGATCATCGCGGCGATCCGGCCTCGGCGCTGCTCGAAGTGCTCGACCCGGAGCAGAACGACAAGTTCAGCGACCACTACCTGGAGCTCGACTACGACCTCTCCGAGACCATGTTCATCTGTACCGCCAACTCGATGAACATTCCCGGGCCACTGCTCGACCGCATGGAGATCATCCGGCTGCCGGGCTATACCGAAGACGAGAAACTGGCCATCGCCAGGCGCTACCTGGTGCCCAAGCAGCTCAAGGCGAACGGCTTCAAGGAGGGTGAGCTGGAGCTCGCCGATGACGCGCTGCTCGAGCTGATCCGCTACTACACGCGTGAGGCCGGTGTGCGTGAGCTGGAGCGCCAGATCGCCAAGGTGTGCCGCAAGGTGCTGCGCGAGCGGCTCGAAGCGGAGTCCAAGGAGGGAGCCCAGGCACCACGGGTACTGTCGGCGGTGGATGTCGAGCAGCATGCCGGCGTGCGGCGCTACAGCTACGGCCTGGCCGACCTCGAGAACCAGGTCGGTCGCGTGACTGGCCTGGCCTGGACCTCGGTTGGTGGCGAGCTGCTCAACATCGAGTCGGTAGTGACTCCCGGCAAGGGGCGTATCAACAAGACCGGCTCGCTGGGCGATGTGATGAAGGAGTCGGTGAGCGCTGCTCAGACCGTGGTGCGTGCGCGGGCCGTGGCGCTGGGCATCGACCCGGAGCGCTTCGAGAAGGAAGACCTGCATATCCACGTACCCGAGGGCGCCACGCCCAAGGATGGTCCGAGTGCGGGGATTGCAATGGTCACGGCGATGGTCTCGGCCTACACTGAACGACCGGTGCGCTGTGACCTGGCGATGACCGGCGAGGTCAATCTGCGCGGCGAAGTCATGCCGATTGGCGGGCTCAAGGAGAAATTGCTGGCTGCCCGTCGGGGTGGTATAAAGAAAGTGCTTATACCTGAAGAGAACCGTCGCGACCTCAAAGAGGTTCCGGACAACATCAAGAACGCCTTGGATATCATGCCAGTGCGTTGGATTGATGAAGTACTGGACGAGGCGTTAGTGGCAAAGCCGGACGCCAAGAGCGACGAGCCGCGCCAGGATGACAAAGGCGCGTCGCACTCAATGATCAGTACGCATTAGTGGTATTTTTTCCATCATGGCTGAAGCAGAAGCCAGTCATGATGGGGGCTGGCGCCAAGAGTTGCTTGACAGATCTTTGCGTGCATTGCTATAAATCACGCTTTGACGTGATCGTGTAAGCCGATAAAAGATAGCGCCGATTAGAAGTCAATTTCCGAAATAGTCAAGGGGTGAAGTGTGAACAAGTCCGAGCTGATCGAAGCCATCGCTGCATCTGCAGATATTCCCAAGGCGGCTGCTAGCCGTGCGCTTGACGCTATGGTCGATAGCGTGACTGACAGTCTCAAGAAGGGCGATTCCGTTTCTCTTGTGGGTTTCGGGACCTTTACCGTCAAGGAGCGCGCTGCGCGCACTGGCCGTAATCCCCAGACCGGCAAGCCGATCGAAATCAGTGCCGCCAAGGTGCCGAGCTTCAAGGCAGGTAAGGCGCTGAAGGATTCGGTCAACTAAGCAGGGCCAACGCCCCGCCGACGTGCCGTAATGCCGCCAGGCGCATCGCGAAAGCGGTGCGCCTTTTTACTGGGCGCTATTCGCCGCACCGTGAGACGACGATAGTCGCCGCATGCGGCGGGCAGGTATAATATGCGGCTACTCGATCTCCAGGGATTTCGTGCCACTCTTCAGCTGAGGCTAGCATGCTGCAAAGTATTCGGGACCGCTCCAAGAGTTGGGGCGCCAAGATCATCATCGGTGCCGTCGTGGTGACCATGGCCCTGTTCGGGGTCGACTCGCTGGTGACGCTGTTCACCGGTAGCCCCGACGATGTGGCCGAGGTCAACGGCCAGACCATTACCCGCCAGCAGGTGGAGATGAACGTGCAGCGCGCCATCCGCAGCGGCCAGGTGCCGCCGGAGCAGGAGCGGGCGCTGCGCAACCAGGTGCTGGATGAGCTGATCACCGATGCGCTGCTCGATAGCTACGCCGAGGATGGGGGGCTGTATCTCTCGGAAGGCCAGCTCGACCGGTTGATCGTTACGCTGCCGGAGTTTCAGGATCAGAATGGCCGCTTCGACGCCGACCTGTTCCGCAATCGCCTGGCCAGCGCCGGTTATTCGCCGACCAGCTTTCGCGAAGAGCTGAAGGCCGACATGCAGCGTCAGCAGCTGCAGCAGGGCCTCGCCTTCAGCGACTTTACCCTGGACAGTGAGCGTGAGCGGCTGGGTGAGCTGCAACGCCAGACCCGCACTTTCCGCTACCACCTGCTCGGCGAGGCCGATCTCGAGACGCCGCCGCAGGCCAGCGAGGAGCAGCTCGAGGCCTACTACGCCGAGAACGCCGACAGCTACCAGCGCCCCGAGCAGGTGCGCATCGAGTATGTGATCATCGATCGTGAAGAGATGGCCGCGGAGTACGACCTCGACGAGCAGCAACTGCGCGACGCCTACGCCGAGCGCGGCCGTGACGCCGAGCGGCGCGTGTCGCATATCATGGTGACCTTCAACGGCGAACGCAGCCGTGACGAGGCCGAGGCGCGTCTCGAAGAGGTCCAGGCGCGTCTGGACGCGGGGGATGAATTCGCCGAGCTTGCCGAGGAGTACTCCGACGATACCTCCACCAGCGAGGCCGGCGGCGACCTGGGCACGGTCAGCCGGGGCTTCTTCGATGACGCCTTCGAGGAGGCGGCCTTCAGTCTTGGCGAGGGCGAGACCTCGGATATTGTCGAAAGCGGCAACGGCCTGCACCTGATTCGGGTCACCGAGCTCGACATGCCCAGCTTCGAGGCGATGCGCGATGATCTGCAGCGCGATGCGGCGCTGTCCGAGGTAACCGATGACTTCAATCGTCGCGTCCAGCAGTTGATCGATGACAGCTTTGCCGCTGATGATCTGCAGAGTGTGGCGGATGATATCGGTCTCGAGCTGCATACCACCGACTGGGTGTCGCGTGATGGTGCAGAGGGCGTGTTGTCCGAGCCTGGCGTCATGGATGCCGCCTTTAGCGATGACGTGCTGGTGGAAGGCTTCAACAGCGAGGTGATCGAGCTCGACGACGACCGCCGTATGGTGCTGCGCGTTGCCGAGCACCGTGACGCCACGCTGCTTGAGCTCGATGAGGTGCGCGAGCGGGTCGAGGCCTCGGTGAGTGCCAATCTGCGCCGTGAAGCGCTGCGCGAGCTTGCAGAGGAGCAGATCGCCGCGCTACGTGACGGCGATGAGCTCGACCTCGACTGGCAGGCGGTGGAGGCCGCTGGTCGCCAGTCTGGCGCCGCTCCACGGGCAGTCATCCAAGCCGCCTTCCGTTTGCCGCAGCCCGACGGAGAGGCCCGCTACGGCCATGTGCTCGACGGCGACCAGGTGGCAATCATTGCCCTTGATGAGGTTGCCAGCGGTGAGGTGGATGCCGAGGTCGACGGTTTCGTCACCCAGATGGCCGAGCGCCTACGCGCGCAGGCGGCGATCCAGGGGCTGCTGGAGTACCTGCGTAGTACCGCGGAGATCGAGCGCCTCTAGGGAAACACTAAACAAATGCCTGCGCGAGCGAATCGCTGCGTTGCGTGGTGCTCGGAATCCTCACCTATACCCCATAGGCTCCGGTTCCTGCGCTCCGTGCGCCTTGCGCTTCATCTCGCTCGGCGATGTGTTCAGCGCTTCCCTATGCCATTCTGCAGATAGGCAAACGCGTGGCTTCGGCCACGCGTTTTTTTTGCCCGAAATATGTTATAAAGTAACGATTTACAGCCTGCGACTCGAGGTGGCCATGCAGCACAGCGATGACAACAAGCAGCCGATACCGGTGCACGTGGTGACTGGCTTCCTGGGCAGCGGCAAGAGTAGCCTGATTCGCCATCTGGTAGCGCATAAACCCGCCGATGAGCGCTGGGCCGTGGTGATCAACGAGTTCGGGCAGGTAGGTATCGACCAGGCGATGTTCGAGTCGCGCGACGATGTCGTGGTCAAGGGCCTGCCGGGGGGCTGCCTGTGCTGCCAGCTGGCCTTCGTGCTGCAGGCTGCACTGGTCAATCTGATCCGTCGCGAGCGCCCCGATCGTCTGATCATCGAGCCTTCGGGGCTGGGACATCCCGCCGGGCTGCTGGATATGCTGCGCAGCGAGGCCTTCGCCGGGGTGCTGGAGGTACATGAGATCATTGCGCTGCTCGACCCGCGTCGCCTGGATGACCGGCGCGCCCTCGAGCACGATACCTTCCGCGATCAGCTGCTGATGGCCGACGCGGTGGCGTTGACCATGGTCGACCTGAGTACCCCGGCCCAGCGCCGCGAAGCCCAGCGCTACGTGGATGCGATGTGGCCGCCCAAGCGCTGGGTGAACGAGGCCCCCCACGGGCGCTTGTCGCCGTCGCTGCTGCTTACGGCGCCGACGACCAGCAGCCCCGAGAGGGCGCCCGGCGAAGACCATCGTCAGCGGCCGGCGGCGCTGATACTGGATGAGTTCAGCTACCGCGAGCCGGCGCCCGGGCAGCCGTGCTTCGAGGCTGGCGAGGCGCTGGGGCACGCCAGCTTGGGCTGGCGCTGGCACCCGGCGGACCAGTTCTCGCTGGATGCCCTGACGCAGCTGATGGACGGGCTAGATCGACGCCTGCGCATCAAGGGGGTGTGGCATACCGAGGTTGGCTGGCGGCTGTTCAATCGCGGTGACGGCTGTACGGAGCTTACTTACAGCGCCTGGCGGCGCGATTCACGGCTGGAGGTGATCGGTGAGGCCGGCAGCCTGCCGGCCGCTGAGCGGCTTGGCGCGCAGCTGGCGGCTTGCCGGGTGGTCGAGCCGCTGACCGAGTGATGTGCTCAGCCGCCGGACAGTGGAAACTCGAGCAGATGTGGTGGGCGCTGCGCCTCGATGCACACTTCCCAGCCGCGCTGCGGCTGCCAGTCGCCGAGTACCAGGCGCCGCGCGGGCTGGCCGTCGACCTCCAGTACGTGCACGCCGGGGCGGTGGGTGTGGCCGTGGATCAGGGTCGCGACGTCGTGCTCGAGCAGTGCCTTGTCGACCTCTTCGGGCGTCACGTCCATGATGTCCTCGGCCTTGTTGGAGTTGGCCTCGCCGGACTGCTGGCGCAGGCTCTTGGCCAGTTCGAGCCGCGCCTCCAGCGGCATCGCCAGCACCTGGGCTTGCCACTGCGGGTCGCGGGCCTGAGCGCGAAAGGCCATGTAGGCCTCGTCACGGGTACACAGGCTGTCGCCGTGCATCAGCAGCACCGGCTTGCCGCCGAGCTCGACACGGTAGGGATCGGGCAGCAGGGTGGCGCCGCAGGCGTCGGCGAAGCGTGTGCCGAGCAGGAAGTCGCGATTGCCATGCATCAGGTAGAGTCGGGTGCCGCCATCACTCAGCGCCTTGAGTGCCTCGACGACCTGGGCGGCCAGCGGGTCGTGATCCGGTGTGTCGAGGATATCGTCGCCGATCCAGGCGTCGAACAGGTCGCCGAGAATGTACAGGGCATCGGCCTGGCTGGCGCGCTTTGCCAGGTAGGCGAGAAAGCCCTCGGTAACCTCGGGGGCGTCGGGATGCAGGTGCAGATCGGCGATCAACAGAGTGGTCATGGCATGGCTCCACAGGCGTCAGGCGAAATAAAACGCCCGCGGGTCGGCGGGCGTTCTAGTCTGGCTTCGGGATCAGGCGTCCTTGAGGTAGGCGCGTTGAATGACCACGTCCTCGGCAGGCACATCGGCGTGCATGCCGCGGCGGGTGGTCGGCACCTCCTTGATGCGCTCGACCACCTCCATGCCCTCGACGACTTCGCCGAACACGCAGTAGCCCCAGCCCTGGATCGACTTGCCGCTGTGGTTGAGGAAGTCGTTGTCGGCAACGTTGATGAAGAACTGTGCCGAGGCGGAGTGGGGATCCTGGGTGCGTGCCATGGCCAGGGTGCCGGTGAGGTTCTTGAGGCCGTTATCGGCTTCATTCTCGATCGGGTCACGGGTCGGCTTCTGGTTGAAGTCGGTGTCGAAGCCGCCGCCCTGAACCATGAAGCCGTCGATGACCCGATGGAACAGGGTCCCGTCGTAGTGGCCGTCGGTGACGTACTGTTCGAAATTGGCGGCAGTCTTGGGAGCCTTGTCGTGCTCGAGGCGGACAACGATGTCACCGAAATTGGTCTGCAGAACGATCATGTGAGCTTCCTGAGGGTCTGTAAGGGTGCGCCTTGGCGTAGCGCGGCTGCGTCACGCTATAATAGCCGTTTTGTATCGACACGCGAAGTCGCAAGGGCTGGGTCGTTACCCTCCTTCGACCGAGGCGGTCGCCATCGCGCCAACCAGAGGTTTGCTCTCACACCATGACCACCGATACTACCAGCGCGCCGAATTTCATTCGCAACCAGATTCGCGACGAGATCGAGGGCGGTCGTGGCGACAAGATCGTCACCCGCTTTCCTCCGGAGCCCAACGGTTTCCTGCATATCGGGCACGCCAAGTCGATCTGTCTGAATTTCGGGCTCGCCGAGCATTTCGGTGGTGACTGTCATCTGCGCTTCGACGACACCAACCCGGCCAAGGAAGAGCAGGCCTACATCGACGCCATCAAGGCCGACGTCGAGTGGCTGGGCTTTCAGTGGGCGGGTGAGGTGCGCTTCGCCTCGGACTACTTCGACCAACTCTACGCCTGGGCACAGCATCTGATCCGCGAGGGCAAGGCGTATGTCGACGATCTCTCGCCGGATGAGATCCGCGAGTACCGCGGCACGCTCACCGAGCCCGGCAAGCCGAGCCCGTATCGCGAGCGTTCCGCCGATGAGAACCTCGACCTGCTGGAGCGCATGCGCGCCGGCGAATTCGATGAAGGGGCCAAGGTACTGCGCGCCAAGATCGACATGGCCGCGCCCAATATCAATCTGCGCGACCCGATCCTCTATCGCATTCGCCATGCCCACCACCACCAGACCGGCGACAAGTGGAAGATCTACCCCTCCTATGACTTTACCCACGGTCAATCGGATGCGCTGGAGGGTGTGACCCACTCGATCTGCACCCTGGAATTCGAGGACCATCGTCCGCTCTACGAGTGGTTCCTGGCCAACCTGCCGGTGCCCTGTGTGCCGCGCCAGATCGAGTTCGCACGGCTCAATCTCAACTACACTCTGACCTCCAAGCGCAAGCTCAAGCTGCTGGTGGATGAGAACATCGTCGACGGCTGGGACGACCCGCGCATGCCAACCATCTCCGGCATGCGCCGGCGCGGCTATACCCCCGGCTCGATCCGCAAGTTCTGCGAGATGATCGGCGTGACCCGCGCCGATGGCGGCCTGGTGGATATCGCCATGCTGACCCATGCGATCCGCTCTGACCTCGAGGACAATGCCCCGCGCGCCATGTGCGTGCTCAAGCCGCTCAAGGTGGTGTTGACCAACGTGGCGGAGGATTTCGAAGAGGTCTATGACGTGCCCGGTCATCCAGCCCGCGACGATCTCGGCGTGCGCAAGATCCCGCTGACCCGTGAGCTGTATATCGACCACGACGACTTCATGGAGGAGCCGCCCAAGAAGTTCTTCCGCCTGGCGCCGGGCAAGGAAGTGCGCCTGCGCAACAGCTATGTGATTCGCTGCGACGACGTGGTCAAGGACGCCGCCGGCGAGATCGAGGCGCTGCACTGCTCGGTGGACGTCGACACCCTGGGCAAGAACCCCGAGGGGCGCAAGGTCAAGGGCGTGATCCACTGGGTCAGCGCCGAACACGGCGTACCCATGGAGGTGCGCCTCTATGACAACCTGTTCCAGGTCGAGCAGCCGGACAAGGACAAGGACGCCGACTTCCTCGAGCACCTCAACCCCGAGTCACTGCAGGTGTGTCAGGCGATCGGCGAGCCGAGCCTTGCCGAGGTCGCGCCGGAGAGCCGTTTCCAGTTCGAGCGGGTCGGCTACTTCTGCGCTGATCGTCATGCCTGTGCCGACGGCAAGCGGGTATTCAACCGCACGGTAGGCTTGAAGGACACGTGGGCCAAGGTTCAGAAGCAAGAGGCCCAGAAGCAAGAGCCAGGTCACAAGAAGGGCTGATATGCAGATTTACAACACGCTGACGCGGCGCAAGGAACGCTTTACCCCCATCGAGCCGGGCCGAGTGCGCATGTACGTATGCGGCATGACCGTCTACGACTACTGCCACCTGGGGCATGCCCGGGTGATGGTGGCCTTCGATGTGATCACCCGCTACCTGCGTGACCGTGGACTTGAGGTGACCTATGTGCGCAACATCACCGATATCGACGACAAGATCCTCAAGCGTGCCGACGAGAACGGCGAGAGCATCGGCGCGCTCACCGAGCGCATGATTGCGGCCATGCATGAGGACGAGGCGCGGCTCTTCGTGCTGCGTCCGGACGCCGAGCCCCGCGCCACCGGCCATATCGACGAGATCGTCGCCATGATCGAGACGCTGATCGACAAGGGCTACGCCTACGCGGCGGACAACGGCGACGTCTACTACCGGGTGCGCAAGTTCGAGGGCTACGGCAAGCTCAACAACCGCGACCTGGACGAGATGCGCTCCGGCGCGCGGGTCGAGGTCGAGGCGCACAAGGAGGACCCCCTCGACTTCGTGCTGTGGAAGGCGGCCAAGCCGGGCGAGGCGAGCTGGCCGTCGCCGTGGGGCGAGGGGCGTCCCGGCTGGCACATCGAGTGCTCGGCGATGTCGACCTGCTGCCTGGGCGAGACCTTCGACATTCACGGCGGCGGGCCGGATCTGACCTTCCCCCACCATGAGAACGAGATCGCCCAGTCGGAGGCGGCCACCGGCAAGCCCTACGTCAACACCTGGATGCATGCCGGGGCGGTGCGCGTGGACCAGGAGAAGATGTCCAAGTCGCTCGGCAACTTCTTCACCATTCGCGAGGTGCTCGAGCACCACGACCCGGAAGTGGTGCGCTACCTGCTGGTGGCTAGCCACTACCGCAGCCCGATCAACTACGCGCCCGACTCGCTGGCCGAGGCGCGCAAGTCGCTGGAGCGGTTCTATACCGCCCTCGATGGCTTGGATCTGGAGGGCGTCAACGAGGCCGACAGCGAGGTGCTGGTCGAGGCGCAGCGCGCCTTCAACGCCGCGATGGATGACGACTTCAATACCCCGGTGGCGCTGGCCGCGCTGTTCGACCTGGTGCGTGAACTGAACCGCGCGCGCAAGGAGACCCCAGCGGCGGCCCCCGGCTTGGCGGTGGGGCTCAAGCGGCTGGCCGGCGTGCTCGGCCTGCTGCAGCAGGATCCGGCGCGCTTTCTGCAGGGCGGCGATACCGCCTTGCCGCTGCCCGCCGACGATATCGAGGCGCGCATCGCAGCGCGTGCCGCCGCCAAGCAGTCCAAGGACTTCGCCACCGCCGATCGCATTCGTGATGAGCTGGCAGACCTGGGGATCGAACTCAAGGATTCCCGTGAGGGCACCACCTGGGTACTGGCCAGCGCCGACGATTGAGCGCAATGGTCTGCCGTATCTCGATGCTGGCGTGATCGCCATCTGACGCCCGGCTCACCGCAAGGTGGATCGGGCGTCTTGTTTTACATAGGTGAGCAGTATATTGCTCACCTCAAGGCTGTATCGCCTTTTCTGTGCAATATATCGCTCATATAGTCTGTCGGGGGTTGTCGTCTCAGGGCGCGGTTTGACAGTCTCTGGATCTATTCACTAGCCTATTTATCATGATAAATAGGCTGGCGGCGTGTCGTCAGCATCAACCAGGACGACATCATGACGCTCACTTACGAGCAGGCCGGCGCGCTGGCCTGGCAGTGGCTGGAGCAGATCGCCCGGGTCAGCGAGACCGATGACCCGAACCGCAATGGCGTGACCCGGCTGTGTGCGACTCGCGAGCATCGCCAGGCACTGGACATGCTGGGTGGCTGGATGCGTGATGCCGGGATGACGCTGCGCAGCGACAATGGCGCCAACCTGATCGGCCGCTATGCCAGTGCCAACCCCGAGGCACGCACGCTGCTCCTCGGCTCCCACCAGGACACCGTGCCCCACGGCGGCAAGTACGACGGCATCATGGGCGTGCTGCTGCCCCTGGCGCTGGTCCACTACCTGGAGCATCACGCCGTTGCGCTGCCGTTCCACCTCGACGTGGTGGCCTTCAGCGACGAGGAGGGCACCCGCTTCAGCTCGACACTGCTCGGCTCCAAGGTGCTCGCCGGGACCTTTGAACCGTCCATGCTCGACGCCCAGGACGACCAGGGCGTGACCCTGCGCCAGGCGCTGATCGACTTTGGCTGCGATCCCGAGCGCATCGCCGACGACCGCTATGCGCCTGGCGAGGTGCTGGGGTTCGTCGAGGTGCATATCGAGCAGGGCCCGCAGCTCGAGGCCGAGGGCCTGCCGATTGGTGTGGTCAGCGCGATCACCGGCATCGAGCGCCATAAGCTCAGCATCCATGGCCTGGCCGGCCACGCCGGCACGGTGCCGATGCATCTGCGCCAGGACGCGCTGGTAGGGGCCGCCCGGGTGATCGGCCTGGTCGATGAGCTGTGCAAGGCGACCGATGCGCTGGTTGGCGTAGTCGGCAAGATCGACAATTCGCCCAACGGCGTCAACGTGATCCCGCAGCGTACCGATCTCACCATCGAGCTGCGCTCCCCCGACGATGCCACGCGGCTGGCCGCCCGCGAGACGCTGCTGACGCGTATCGATGCGGCGCTCGCCGAGCTCGACTTGCGCCTCGAGCAGCGGCTGATCTATGAGCAGGCCGCGGTGCAGTGTGCCCCGGCGCTGGTGAGTCGACTCGAGGCCGCGGTCGCGGCGAGTGGCGTGACGCCGCGCACCCTGTTTAGCGGCGCCGGCCACGACGGCCTGGCGATGCAGGCGCTGTGCGACATCGGCATGCTGTTCCTGCGCTGCGAGCGGGGCATCAGCCACCATCCCGACGAAGCCATCGAGCCCAATGACCTCGGCGTAGCGGTGGAGGTGCTGGCGCGCTTGGTGACCGCCCTGGCCGAGGACAACCACCGATCGCCCGGCGATCAGGGAGCCCCCGCATGAATCAGCCAAGCCCTCGTCACGACAGCGCCGCTGACGCTAGCCAACCCGCCTGGTACCAGCGCATCCCGGACCCCATGGTGCTGATCTTCATGATCCTGGTGGCGGCCTACCTGATGACCTTCGTGGTGCCCGCCGGGGAGTTCGAGCGCGAGACCGTCGACGGCCAGACCACGGTGGTGCCGGGGTCCTTCGAGTATCTACCGGACGTGGCGGCGCTGCACGTCTTCGATATCTTCGTGGCGATTCCCGAAGGGCTGATCCAGGCCTCGCAGTTCCTGTTCATCGTGTTCATTGCCGGTGGTCTCTTCCACGTACTGCAGCGCACCGGGGCACTGGAGAATGCCATCGGCGTCGCGGTGCACCGGGCCGGCGTCGAGGAGAAGCCCGAGAACAAGAACCTGATTATTGTGGCAGGCACCTTTATCTACGGCTTCTTCGGTGTCGCAGTGGGCTTCGAGAACAATATCGCCCTGGTCCCGATCGGCGTGCTGATCGCCAGCGCCATCGGCTGTAGCCGCCTGGTGGGCGTGACCATGGCGGTCGGCGGGATCGGCGTGGGCTTCGCGCTGTCGCCGATCAATCCCTATACCGTTGGGGTGGCCCAGGGGATCGGTGAGCTGCCCACCTTTTCAGGCTGGTGGCTGCGAACCGCCATGGTGCTGCTGTGTCTGGCGACCCTGGCACTGTTCATCTGCCGCTACGTGACTCGCGTCGAGTTCGTCGACGAGCAGCCTGCGGAACTCGACAAGCGGCTCAGCGACTATCGCCTCACGGGCCGCAACTGGCTGACACTGGCGATCTTCGTCGGCGGTCTGGTGGCGATGCTGATCGGCGTGTTCACCCGTGACTGGTACATCAACGAAATCGCCGCCATCTTCCTGATTCTGGCGATCATCATCGGGTTCATTAACGGCCTGAGCGCCAATGGCCTGGTCAGGCAGCTGATGGAAGGCGCTTCGGCGGTGACGCCGGGGGCGCTGGTGATCGGCCTGGCCGCATCGATCCAGGTTATCCTCGACGATGCCCAGGTCATCGACACCATCGTAAATTCGCTGAGTACACTGGTCAGCGGCATGCCGATCGCCCTGGCAGCGGTGGTCTCGAGCGTCATCCAGGGCGTGATCAACCTGTTCGTGCCGGGGGGCTCGGGCCAGGCGCTGGTGACCATGCCGATCCTGATTCCGCTCGCCGACCTGATCGGTATGAGCCGCCAGCTGATGATTACCTCCTTTCAGGTCGGTGACGGCCTGACCAACCTTATCGTGCCAACCTCCGGCGGCACCCTGGCGATGCTGGCACTGGGCAAGGTCTCCTATGCCCAGTGGCTGCGCGTGATCACGCCGGTGCTGCTGTTGATCTACGCGATGTGCTGGCTGGCGCTGGTGGTGGGACACTACGTCGGCTACTGATGCGCCTGTATGACGAGTTCAAGGCGGCAGCGGGATACGCCGCGGCCAGTCGTCGCTGACGATAAACAGCCGCTGCCAACCAGTGGCGCCGTGCAGCATCACCGGCAGCGGCGCTGGGCGCGCCGCGAAGTGCGCGCGGATATGGGCATCCAGCTCGGCCAGCGGCAGCAGCTGCGATGCGCTCGGCGGGGCCAGCCAGTGCGGCTTGCTGAGCCAGGCGCCGCTGGTGTCGGCGTCGAGCCCGTGGCGCAACTCGGCCCACTGAGATTCATGCAGCCAGTGCCCGCGCAGGTGGTCGGCGGTGGCCTCGCGGGGGGCGACCAGGGCGCAGCCATCGCCTGCCGGAAGAGATGCCAGCGGGTAGAACAGCGCACCGGGAATCGCCAGGCGCTGTTCGATGCCGTTGAGCAGGGCGTCCTCGACCAGCGCCGCTGAGCCAAGCAGTTGGCCGAGGGTGTCGGTATCGCTGACCCGATCGAGCAGCGGCAGCTGGTGGTCGTGCAGATGCTGTCGCTTGACCGCCAGGCTGTCGACGCAGCCGGGGCCGATCCAGCGCGACTGGCTGTCGGCGCCGCCGGGGCCCTCCACCAGGCCCAGGTAGAACTTGATCGCCACCTCGAGATGTACCAGGCGCCCGTCGCAGCGACGCTGGTAGATCAGGTCGAGCTCGCCCAGGGTGCGCTTGTCGCGCTCGATGCGGCAGTTATGGGCAATCAGTCGCGTGCCCGGTGCGCTGTCGAGCAGATGCTGCCAGAGCCGCTCGTGGTAGTGGCCGAGGCGACCGTTGGCGCTGTCGGCGACGCGCCCTTCCAGCAGCAGCGGGTCGTGCTGCTGGGCGTCGAGGTACTCGGTGAGGGCAGTGCCGATGAGGCCCAGCTCTTCGCCAGTGGGTCGCCCCGGCCACGCCATCGCCAGCAGGTCAGGGGCGGTGATCAGCCAGGCCAGGTCGCGAACCAGCGGGTGGCGGTAGCGTGCGATGAGGCGTTGATCGTCCGTCTGGCACATGCGACTGGCTTCCTTGATACTGATCCCACACCCATTTGACACCGGAGCGGTTGCGATGAACAGGACGTTGACGTGGATGAGTGCCGTGCTGGCCGGCGGCTTGCTGAGCCTGAGTAGCGCCCAGGCCGACGATCCCGTGGTGGTGTCGTCGAAGATCGATACCGAAGGCGCCGTGCTCGGTCAGTTGATCCTGCTCAGTCTGGAGCGGGCCGGTATCGACGTCGAGGATCGTACCCAGCTGGGTGGCACCAGCATCGTGCGCGAGGCGATCATCGCCGGCGAGATCGATATCTACCCGGAATACACCGGCAACGGTGCCTTCTTCTTCGACATGGCCGACAGCGACCTGTGGCGCGATGCCGAGGCGGCACATGCCGAAGTCGCCGCGCTGGACCTCGAGCGCAACGGCCTGGTGTGGCTGACGCCCGCCAACGCCAACAATACCTGGGCGATGAGCGTGCGCGGCGATGTGGCCCGCGAGCACGGCCTCGAGACCCTCGAAGACCTGGCCGACTACCTGGCCGATGGCGGCGAGTTCATCTTTGCCGCCAGCGCCGAGTTCGTTGAGTCCGAGGCGGCGCTGCCTGCGTTTCAGGACGCCTACGGCTTCGAGCTGAGCTCCGACCAACTGGTGGTGCTGTCGGGGGGCAACACCGCCGCCACCCTGCGTGCTGCCGCGCTACAGACCAACGGCGTCAATGCCGCCATGGCCTACGGCACCGACGGCGGGCTCAATGCACTGGATATCAAGGTGCTCGAGGATACCCTGGCGGTGCAGCCGGTCTACCAGCCGGCGCCGCTGATCCGCGAGGACGTGCTCGAGGCGTATCCGGAGATCGAGTCGCTGCTGACGCCGGTCTTCGAGGCCCTGGACCTGGAGACCCTGCAGCGCCTCAACGGCGACGTGGCGGTCGAAGGCGCCGACCCGCGACAGGTCGCCAGCGAGTTTCTCGACGGGATCTGAGCGACGTGAGTGATGTTACCGGGGCGCCGCCCGCCGCGGCGCCCAATCCGGTGCTGCTGGTGCTCACTGCACTGGCTGCGGCGGTCATGCTCGGCCTGCCGCTGGTCAGCGTCCAGCCCAACCGCATCATGCCCGGAGAGGGCCTGACGCTATGGGCCCTGGGAGGGCCGCTGGCGCTGGCTGGCGTGCTGATCCTGCTAGCCGCCCTGGCCTGGCTGGGGTGGCGGCCCACGCGGCGTGCATTGGCGACGGCCCTGGCGCTGGTTGGCCTGTGCCTGGCGCTGCTGCCGTGGGGCCTGGTGGCGGTTGCGGCCGAGCAGATCGACCCCGACATGGCGTCGGCCAGGATCGGCCTCGGTGCTGGCCTGTGGGCGCTACTTTTCGTGCTGCTGCTGGCGCTGCTGGAGCTGCTCAACCGCCTGACGCTGGCGCCGCTGCCGCGCTGGGGGCTGACGCTGGTGCTGGCCTTGTCGCTGTTCGCCGCCTTGGCCAGCGGCGGGCTCGACAGCCTGGCGCTGATGCGTGAGTACCACGGCCGCAGTGCCGCCTTTCATGCCGCGCTGCGCTATCACCTGCTGCTGGTGGCGGCGGTGGTCGGCATCAGCCTGCTGCTGGCGGCCGCGCTGGCGCTGGCCATGCGGCGCTGGGCGGGGCTGCGCCGAGGGACCTTCAGTGTGCTCAGCGTACTGCAGACGATTCCCAGCCTGGCGCTGTTCGGGCTGCTGCTGGCGCCGCTGGCCTATCTCGCCGCGCGTTTTACCTGGCTGGGTGACCTGGGGATCCGCGGCATCGGCTGGGCGCCGGCGTTTATCGCCCTGGTCGCCTACAGCCTGCTGCCGATGACCCGCAACGCCTTCGTGGCCCTCGATGAGGTGGCCGCCGACGTCACCGATGCCGCCCGCGGCATGGGCATGAGCCCCGCGCAGGTGTTCTGGCAGGTGAGGTTGCCGCTGGCGCTGCCGGTGATGCTGGAGGGGATTCGCATCACCGCGGTGCAGGCCATCGGCCTTGCTGCCGTGGCGGCGCTGATCGGCGCCGGCGGGCTGGGCACCTTCATCTTCCAGGGGCTGGGGCAGGCGGCGATGGACCTGGTGCTGCTGGGGGCCTTGCCGATCATTCTTATCGCACTGCTGGTGGATGGCGCGTTCAGCGCCCTGGCCGAGCAGCTGCGCCGCGCTCAGGGAAGGGGAGACGCCCATGGCTGAACGAGATACCAGTGCGCCGACCATGATCGAGCTCGATGCAGTCACCAAGCGCTTTGGCGATGCCACGGCGGTGGACGCCATCTCGCTTGCCATTCCCCGCGGCGAACTGTGCGTGCTGGTGGGAACGTCCGGCTGCGGCAAGTCGACCACCCTGCGCATGATCAACCGCCTGATCGAACATACTGCCGGGCAGATTCGCATCGACGGCCAGCAGATCCGCGACTTCGACGAGCAGCGTCTGCGGCGGCGGATCGGCTACGCCATCCAGAGTACCGGGCTGTTTCCCCACTGGACGGTGGCGCGCAATATCGGCCTGGTACCACGCCTGCTGCGCTGGCCAACGTCGCGCATCGCCGCGCGCGTCAGCGAACTGCTGGCGCTGCTTGGCCTCGACGAGGGCGAGTTCGCCGGCAAGTACCCTCACCAGCTCTCCGGCGGCCAGGCGCAGCGGGTCGGCGTGGCGCGAGCCCTGGCCGCGGATCCTGAGGTGCTGCTGATGGACGAGCCGTTCGGGGCGCTCGACCCGATCACCCGCGAAAGCCTGCAGGACGAGCTTCTGCGGCTGCAGGCGCGGCTGCACAAGACCATCGTCTTCGTCACCCACGACATGGACGAGGCGCTCAAGCTGGCTGACCGTATCGTGGTCATGGACGCCGGCCGCATCGTCCAGCAGGGCAGCGCCGCCGAACTGCTGCGGGCGCCGGCCAACGCCTTCGTCGAATCGCTGCTGGGCGGGCGCGATCGTGGCCTCAAGCACGCCGCGCTGACCCGGGTGGCGGAGCGCATGCGCCCGTTCAGCGACGCCCAGCGAGGCGCCCAGGCGGGGGAGACGCTGAGCGTTGCCGCCGACGACAGCCTGCGCCAGGCGCTGTCGCTGATGCTGTGGCACGGCGTCGACAGCCTGCTGGTCAGCGACCCTGACGGCCAGGTGATCGGCAGCCTCTCGCTGCAGGATGCTGTGATCCAGCGGGACGCCAGCCCATGAGCGTGGTGCATCGCTTGAGGGTGCCGCTGGCCTGGGCGCTGCTGCTGGTGACCCTGATGCTGCTGATGCCGCAGCTGGAGGCGCTGTTTCGGCTGATCGCTCCGGACACGCGTGCGGTGATCTACCAGCGTGACAGCTTCGCCAGCCTGGTCGCCAACCACCTGCTGCTGGTCGGAGTGGCCTCGCTGTGCGCCATCGTAGTGGGCATGGGCGCGGCGATCCTGGTTACCCGCCAATGGGGGCGTGATTTCCTGCCCCTGGTCAGCCAGCTGGCCTCGATCGGCCAGACCTTTCCGCCGGTGGCGGTGCTGGCGCTGGCGGTGCCGGTACTCGGCTTCGGCAGCCAGCCGACCATCGTTGCTCTGATCCTCTACGGTCTGCTGCCGATCGTGCGCAATACCCTGGTCGGGATTCAAGGCATTGCCCCGGGGGTGATGGAGTCGGCGCGCGGCATGGGCATGTCGGGGCGCCAGATCCTGTGGCAGGTGGAACTGCCGCTGGCGCGACCGGTGATTCTGGCCGGCATTCGCACCTCGGTGACCATCAATATCGCCACCGCAGCGATCGGCTCGACCATCGGCGCGCGGACCCTGGGCGACCCGATCATCGCCGGCATCGTCAACGGCAACACGGCGTTCATCCTGCAAGGCGCGCTCCTTATCGCACTGCTGGCACTGTGCGTGGATAGCCTGTTCGAGCGGCTGCAGGCGCGCTGAGCCGCGAGTGAGAACGGCGTGAAGTGATTTCGCGGCAGCGCAAGGTGACGTTAACGTAAACTGGTGGTAGCGTTGGTCCATACATGGGTGAGATGGCGCCGAGCAGCTACCTTGAGATCAGGGGCATAGATCGCACCGCCCAACGGCCGCGCCCACAAGGCGACGCGTCTCCTCCGACCATTACCCCAGGGAGAGGATCATGAATCGCGACACTTCTACCGCGCACGTCCCGCACTTCATGACCGGCGACGAATGGCAGATTCCGACCTTTGCGCTGCTGCGCCAGGACGGCACGCTGCATGACGGCGCTGCGGCGCCGGAACTGAGCCACGACAAGGCGTTGCGCATCTACCATGCGATGCGTTTCACGCGGGTGCTCGACGAACGCATGCTGGCCGCCCAGCGCCAGGGGCGGCTGAGTTTCTACCTGCAGTGCACCGGGGAGGAGGCCACCGTGGTCGGTGCCACGGCGGCGCTGCAGGATGACGACATGATCATGGCCCAGTACCGCGAGCAGGGCGCGCTGGCCTATCGCGGTTTCTCCATCGACGAGTTCATGAACCAGCTGTTCGGCAATGCCCTGGACTACGGCAAGGGCCGCCAGATGCCGATCCACTACGGCTCCGCCGAGCACCACTACATGACCATCTCCTCGCCGCTGGCGACCCAGATTCCCCAGGCAGTGGGCTACGCCTATGGCCAGAAGCTGGATGGTGAAGGGCGCTGTACCATCACCTTCTTCGGCGAAGGGGCTGCCTCCGAGGGGGATTTCCATGCCGCCCTCAATATGGCGTCGGTGCATCAGGTGCCGGTGATCTTTCTGTGTCGCAACAACGGCTACGCCATCTCCACCCCGACCTGCGAGCAGTTCGCCGCCGACGGCATTGCCCCGCGAGCCTTTGGCTACCGCATGCACGTGATACGCGTCGACGGCAACGACCTGCTGGCGGTCTACCAGGCCACGCTGGAGGCGCGGCGGCTCGCCGTCGAAGACAACAAGCCGGTGCTGATCGAAGCCATGACCTACCGCCTGGCGGCGCACTCATCGTCGGACGATCCCTCCGGCTATCGCAGCCAGAAGGAGGAGGCGGCGTGGCGTGAGAAGGACCCGCTGGCGCGTATGCGCCACTGGCTCGAGCGCCAGGGCTGGTGGGACGACGACGAGGAGCGCCGGCTCGAGGAGCAGCTGCGTGACGAGGTACTGGCCGCCATGAAGCGCGCCGAGCGCCAGCCACCACCGCCGCTGGCCAGCCTGGTCAGCGACGTCTACGACGAAGTGCCAGCGGCCCTGGTCGAGCAACTGGCAGCGCTGGAGGCGCATGTGCGCCGCTATCCCGAAGAGTATCCGCGCGGCGCGGCCGGGCTCGACGGCGTCGCTGAGCCAGCGACGGGAGGGCAGTAACATGGCGCACATGAATATGCTTCAGGCGATCAATCAGGCGCTGGATGTGGCCATGGACAGAGACTCGCGGGTGATCTGCTTCGGCGAGGACGTGGGCAGCTTCGGCGGAGTGTTCCGCGCCACCAGCCATCTGCAGGAGAAATACGGCAAGGCGCGCTGTTTCAATACGCCGCTGGTCGAGCAGGGCATCGTCGGCTTCGCCAACGGCCTGGCGGCCCAGGGCCACAGGGCGGTGGCCGAGATCCAGTTCGCCGACTACATCTATCCCGCCTTCGACCAGATCGTCAACGAGAGTGCCAAGTTCCGCTACCGGTCGGGGAATCTGTTCAACGTCGGCGGCCTGACCATTCGTACCCCTTACGGCGGCGGCATCTCCGGCGGCCACTACCATTCGCAGTCGCCGGAGGCCTACTTCGCCCACACCCCCGGCCTCAAGGTGGTCGTGCCGCGCAACCCGCACCAGGCCAAGGGGCTGCTGCTGGCGTCGATCCGCGACCCCAACCCGGTGCTGTTCTTCGAGCCCAAGCGACTCTACCGGGCCTCCAGCGGCGAGGTGCCCGAGGGCGACTACCAGCTGCCGCTGGGCGAGGCCGAGGTGGTCAAGGAGGGGGCCGACATCACCCTGGTGGCGTGGGGAGCGCAGATGCCGATCATCGAGGAGGCCGCCGAGCTCGCCGAGCGCGACGGCATCTCCTGCGAGGTGATCGACCTGCGCAGCATCCTGCCCTGGGATCGCGACTGCGTGGCCGACTCGGTGTTCAAGACCGGGCGCCTGGTGATCAGCCATGAGGCGCCGCTCACCGGCGGCTTCGCCGCCGAGATCGCTGCGGCCATTCAGCAGCGCTGCTTCCTGTATCTGGAGTCGCCCATCGCCCGGGTCACCGGGCTGGATACGCCGTTTCCGCTGACCCTGGAAAAGGAGTACCTGCCCGATGCCCTCAAGGTGCTAGAGGCGATCCGCGCCAGCGTCAATTTCTAGGGATGGGAGTCGAGTGATGAGCGAATTCAAGCTGCCCGATATCGGTGAGGGCATCGTCGAGTGTGAAGTGGTCAAGTGGCTGGTGGGTGAGGGCGATGAGATTCGCGAGGATCAGCCGGTGGTCGAGGTGATGACCGACAAGGCGCTGGTCGAGATCACTGCGCCGGAGAGCGGCCGGGTCACCGCGCTGCACTACGCCGAGGGCGAGAGCGCCAGGGTACATTCGGCCCTGTTCAGCTATCGACCTGCCGGCCAGGCGGAAGCCGAGCCTGTGGCCGAGGCTGAAGCGGAAGGCACCAGCGCGTTGGCTGACGAGGAGGCGAACTCGCCGTCGCCCGAATCGGCCAGTGCTGGGGCGAGTGAGCCATTGCCGGCGGCCGCGAAGCGGACCCCGGCGAGCCCTGCGGTGCGGCGTCTGGCTCGAGAGCTGGGCGTGGCGCTGAGCGAGGTGACGGGCTCCGGCAAGGATGGCCGGGTCCTGAAGGAGGACCTGCAGGCGATTCAGCCGCCAGCTGCGCCGTCCCGGCCCGCTGCAAGCAGCGAGACGGCGGCTCGCGCCGAGCAACAGAGCGGATTGCGTGCGGCCATGGCGCGGCATATGCGCGAGGCGGTGTCGATTCCGCACTTCCACTATGGCGAGGAGATCGATGTCAGCGCGCTGCTGGCGTTGCACCAGCGGCTCAAGGCCGCGGCGGATGCCCAAGGCCAGCGGCTGACGCTGATGGCGCTGTTCATGAAGTCCCTGGCGTTGGCGCTGGGCGAGCATCCTCGCGTCAACGCCGGCTATCGGCCGGAGAGCGACGAGGTGCACTTTCATCAGCACTGCCATATCGGCATGGCGGTGGACAGTCCCGCGGGCCTGATCGTGCCGGTGGTGCGTCACGTCGAGCGCAGTAGCCTGATGGCGTTGGCCGGCGAGATCGCGCGCTTGACCCAGGCTGCCCGCGATGGCCGAGTGGGCGGCGACGATCTCAAGGGGGCGACCATCACGCTATCCAACATCGGGGCGCTGGGGGGGACCTATGCGACACCGATCATCAGCGCGCCTCAGGTAGCGATCGGCGCCATCGGGCGAGTGCAGCACCTGCCGCGCTTCGCTGCGGACGGCGCGGTGGTGTCGCGGGCGATCATGACGGTTACCTGGGCCGGCGACCACCGGGTACTCGACGGCGGTGACATGGCACGCTTCTGCCAGGCGTGGAAGGGCTATCTGGAAGCGCCGGAATCGATGCTGCTGCATCTCGGCTGAGGCCGTACTCGATGAGCCAGGCGCCGCTGCAGCAGTTCTACATTCCCGAAGAGCAGTCGATCTATCTGCTCAGCCATGACGATGCGCGCAAACTCAAGGAGTGGGTGGCGATGTGTCGCTCGCAGCTCGAGCAGCTCGGATATCGCGACATCGAGTTGATCGGCAAAGGCGCCTACGGCTTCGTCTTCGCCGGCCGGCCGCAGGCGCTAGATAGCGCCTGGCTGGTGTTCAAGTTCAACCGCATCACGCTGCCGGCACACCTCAAGGCGCGCCTCGAAGAGGAGGCCTTCATGCTGGAGCAGGTCGCGCATCCCCAGGTGCCGCGGCTGGTAGCCTTCCAACGCGTGCGCCAGCAGTCGATCCTGGTCATGGAGCGCGCCCCGGGGCTCAACCTGGAGGAGGTGTCGCTGCGTGAGGGGCCGCTGAGCCCGCGCCTGGTGGTGCATATTGCCGCGCAGCTGGCAGATATGCTGCGCGCCTTGCGCAGCGGGTCGCGGGTGGTGGTGCACGGCGATATCAAGCCCTCGAACCTGGTGTTCGATGCCGCCAGCGAGCGCGTTGCGCTGATCGACTGGGGCTCGTCGGTATTCGCTCAGCTCGATGCCCAGCACCAGCATCTGGCCAGCGGCATCGCCTCGCTGATGGCGGATGACCTGCAGCACACCAATGCGCGGCTGGGCGATGTCTATTTCATCGGTGAGGAACAGCTCAACGGGGCCCTGTCGTCGCCGCGTTTCGATGAGCAGGGCGCGGCGGCCACGCTGTATGCGCTGGCCGCGGGGCAGTCGTGCCGCTTTGCCTGGCGCGCCATGCCGCCGACCTCGCTGGGGCTGCCGCGGGAGTTCGCCCGGGTGCTCGAGGCACTGCTCGATGACGACCCGGCGCTGCGCCGCCGCGCCGGCGACTACTTCCTGCGCGAAATGCCGCGCCTGGCGCGCCACGTGTTGATCGACCTGCCAGGCGCGCCGCCGGTGCCCTTGGTGCCGGTGTGGAGCCGGCGCGCCGACCGCGACATCGATACCGTGGTCTACAGCTCGCGGCGCGCGTTTCTGCGTGAGGAGGGAGCACTGGCGTCGCCTGCCGAGGTCAACGATGTGCAGCTCGATCGCTACTACAAGCAGTTCATGCAGGGCATGGGCGACACCGAGAAGGCCTTCCTGGCGGCGGTCAGCCGGCTGGGGCACTATCCGGTTGTCGGCGGCCTGGCGGTGCGCTGGGAGCGCGACGGGGTCTATATCGACACCTCGCTGAATCTCCACGACCCGTCGCGGCGTGACGCCTTCGTCAGCGCGGTCAACGCCATGGTCCAGCTGGCCCGGGCCATCTACCGCCAGGGTATTTTCAAGAGCTGCCTGTTCAACGCCCGCGATACCCTGCATATCGACCGCGCCGAACCCGCCGAGCCGTTTCGTGCCGTGCCGGGCATGGCGCTGCCCTATGAGGTCAGCGCAGTACCCGAGATCGAGGACGAGAGTCGCGTGCACTCCTACTTCGAGGATGGCCCGGACCCTGAGGAGCTGCTGGTGCTACCGGCGACCATCATCAATGCGCTGGAGGCGCTCAACGGCATTCGCCATACCGGCATGATCATCTTCGAGGCGCTGCCCACCCACCTCAAGATACACAGCTACTATCGGTTGCTCGATCCCACTCAGGAGCGCACCTTCGCCGAGCTGCTGGCAACGATGCTCGCGGCGATCGATCAGATCGAGGGGCTCGGGGTATCGGGCTATATGAAGATGCCCTACAAGGACACCCGCTTCTTTACTCATATCGAACGCCTGCCCGAGCGCTACTACCCGGTCAATCCGCGTGCCGAGAGCCATGACAGGTAGCGGTTCCGCTCGGGACTGATCCGTCGGCAGGCCTACGAGGAGGCGCTGTAAACCATCCCTGGGCGCTACCGATGCCATCCATGGCATCGAAACCTCCTCTTCGACCTGCCCCCGGCGTCCCTCGCTAGGCGCGCTGGTTCAGAAGCGTTGACCCATCCTGCCGAGTGGCTAGAATGGCTCGCTAACTGCATTACCACGCCCGGGACGACTCGGCGCGTGCCTGCCGTTTCGGGGACGGCCCCGCCCGACGTGAGTCATCGTTCATGCATATTGCCTGGATCTACCTGCTGGCGGCAGGGCTGCTGGAAGTCGCCTGGGCGCTGGGGCTCAAGGCCTCCCACGGCTTCACCCGGCCACTGGCCAGCGTGTTTACCGTGGTCACTATGGCGGCGAGCTTCTATCTTCTCTCATTGGCCATGAAGAGCCTGCCGGTGGGCACCGCCTATGCCATCTGGGTAGGAATCGGTGCGATAGGCACGGTGCTGCTGGGCATCGTGATCTACGGCGACAGCGCCAACCCTTGGCGGCTATTCAGCCTGGTGCTGATTTTGGCTGGACTAATAGGCCTCAAGCTGGCTAGTTAGCTGTTATAGCAAGCCCTGGCGACGCATGGTGTCGGTGATGATCGGCACCGGCGTCATCAGGTGCTCGCACATCATCGCGCTGGCGCGCTCGGCATCGCGGGCCAGTACCACCTCGACCAGGGCGGCGTGCTCCTGGCGCTTGGCCTCCAGCGCGCTTTCCGAGAACACCGTCTCGCGCAGCCACAGGTGGCGATAGCGCTCGACCTGGTCGAACAGGCTGTCGCGCACCTGCAGCAAATGCGGGGAGTTGCAGCCGGCCACCATGGCGGTGTGAAACGCCTTGTGGCGGCTGTCCCAGACGTCGAGCACCTCGTCCGGGCCGTTGACCTCCATGACCCGCGACAGGGTATGGGCCTTGGCCAGGATATCCGCCTCCCAGGCATCGTCGCCGCGCTCGATGGCCAGGCGCAGCAGCATGGCCTCGAGCTGCGAGCGAGCGTCGTAGAGGTCGTGGAGTTCAGCCAGTGACATCGGCGCGACCCGGTAGCCGCGCTGGCTGATGGCGACCACCAGACGCTCCGCCACAAGCTGCGAGAGCGCTTCGCGCAGCGGGCCCACCCCAAGGCCGTAGCGCTCCTTGAGGGTGCTCATCAGCAGCTTTTCACCGGGTCGGAACTGGCCGCGGGTGATATCGCGCTTGAGGCTTTGGTAGGCGCTGATGGCGAGGTTCTGGCGCGGTTGGCTGTCCGTGGTCGAGGGCATGGCGATCCTTGGCTGAGTGACGATACTGCCCAGGATGATACTCAAACCGCGCTGAACTGGCGAAATATTCGCCTGGAAGCTGATATTATCCAATAACGTCAACATTCAGCCTAGCGTGAGGCGCGCGTGTACGATTTCATCATCATCGGCGGCGGGATTCTCGGGCTCTCCACGGCCATGCAGCTCAACCGCGTCTATCCGGGGCGTCGCATGCTGCTGCTCGACAAGGAGGAGGGGCCGGCGCGTCACCAGAGCGGGCACAACAGCGGCGTGATCCATGCCGGGGTCTACTACACGCCGGGCAGTCTCAAGGCGCGCTTCTGCCTGGCCGGTAACCGCGCCACCAAGGCGTTCTGCGATGAGCACGCAATCGCCTACGACACCTGCGGCAAGCTGCTGGTCGCTACCAACGCGCTGGAGCTCGAGCGCATGCAGGCGCTGTGGGAGCGCACCGAGGCCAACGGCCTGGAGCGACACTGGCTGAGTGCCGATGAGTTGCATGAGCGGGAGCCCAATATCGTCGGCGAGGGGGCGATCCTGGTACCGTCCAGCGGCATCGTCGACTACGCCGAGGTGGCGCGGGCCATGGCCGCCGAGTTCGAGCGCCAGGGCGGTGAGCTGCAGTTCGCCACCGAGGTCACCGGCATCGAGGAGCGCCCCCACGAGGTGGTACTGAAGACCCGCCAGGGCGACTTCGTCAGCCGCTACCTGGTGTCCTGCTCGGGACTGATGGCCGACCGCCTGGTGCGCATGCTGGGCAAGAATCCGGGGTTCACCATCTGCCCGTTCCGCGGCGAGTACTACCAACTGCCGGCCACCCGCAACCGCATCGTCAAGCACCTGATCTACCCGATTCCCGATCCCTCGATGCCGTTTCTCGGCGTGCACCTGACGCGCATGATCGATGGCAGCGTCACGGTCGGCCCCAACGCGGTGCTGGCACTCAAG
Organism: Franzmannia qiaohouensis; assembly: GCF_031451695.1. Taxonomy (NCBI): domain Bacteria; kingdom Pseudomonadati; phylum Pseudomonadota; class Gammaproteobacteria; order Oceanospirillales; family Halomonadaceae; genus Franzmannia; species Franzmannia qiaohouensis. The sequence continues at coordinate 10,027 of NZ_JARWAM010000008.1, read as the reverse complement.
CGCGAGGGCTATCGCAAGTCCGACGTGTCGCTGCTCGACATGGCCAGGATGTTCTCCAACCCCGGCATTCTCAAGGCGCTGGGCAAGAACCTGCGGCCGGGGCTGGTGGAGATGAAGAATTCGCTGTTTCGCAAGGGTTATCTCGAGGAGGTGCGCAAGTACTGCCCGAGCCTGACCCTCGACGACCTGGGGCCCTATCCCTCGGGAGTGCGCGCCCAGGCGGTGTCCCGCGAGGGCAAGCTGATCGACGACTTCCTGTTCGTCAACACCCGGCGCACGGTCAACGTCTGCAATGCGCCGTCGCCGGCGGCCACCTCGGCGCTGCCGATCGGCGCCCATATCGTCGACAAGGTGCGTGCCCAGGTCGAGGCCTGACGGACACGCCTCGAGCTGGCGCCCAGCACCGATGCCTAGAAGGTGAAGGTGCCGCCGCGTACCGGGGTCATGCGACCGGAGTCAATGATCGGTCCGGTCGGTTGGCCCTCGGGGGCACCGCCCTCCGGTTCGACGCTGACCGCAAGATCGGCGGTCATCAGCAGCTCGCGCAGTTCCTCGCTGGGCGCCAGGGTATGACGCCCTTCGCTGGGCAGCAGGCCCAGCGAGATCGGCGTCTCGTCGGCGATCAGCCACAGCTCGCCGGTCTGCTGGGCGCCAACCTGGGTGGGCTGCACGGCCTGGACGTAGAGCTCACCGCTATCCGTCGCGCTGATGATCCAGCCCGGCGTGCGCTGCTCGTCGAGTACCACGTAGACGGCCTGGCCATCGTCGGGCAGCGGTGTGATATCGCTCTGGCTCCACAGCAGCCCCAGTGCCAGTGCTGCCGCGGCAAAGGTCCCGCTGGCGGTGCGCCATATGCCCAGCGACTGCCACCAGGGGCGTGGCGCAATACCGGTAGCGCTGGCGATGCGCCGCCACACCTCGGCGGGCGGCAGGCGCGGGTCGAGCTGGTCGTTGAACAGCTGCAGGTGCTCGCGCCAGCGCGCCACGTCGTTCTGCAGGTCGTGGCTGACCGCCAGCAGCGCTTCGAAGCGCGCCTTCTGCTGGGCGTCGAGCGTGCCCAGCACATACTCGCCGGCGGCCAGATGGCGCTCGTCGGGGTCGCTCAGATCCCAGTCGTCAGACATGATTTCAATCTCTCCAGGCCGCGGCGTACCCAACTCTTGACCGTGCCCAGCGGCTGGGTGATGGCGCCAGCCAGCTCGCTGTGGGTCAAGCCGTGGAAGAAAGCCAGTTCAAGTACCTGGCGCTGCTTGGCGGGCAGTATCTCGAGGCACTCATGCAGCTGGCTGCTCTCCTGATCGCGCTGGCCGTCAGCGGCCGGGTCATCCAGCCCGGCCAGTTCGTCGATCAGGGCCTGGCCGTCGGCCTCCTGTGGGCGCTGGCGGCGCAGCCAGTCGATGCCTATGTTGCGGGTCAGGGTGCTCAGCCAGGTCATTGGCTTGGCGCGACTGGCATCGTACTGCCCGGCAGACTGCCAGACGCGAATGAAGACCTGCTGCAAGCAATCCTGGGCGGCACTCTCGTTTCTTACAATACGCAGCAGCTGGGCGTACAGATGCGGGCTGGCCAAGCGATAGACACGCTCCAGCGCCTGACCGTCGCCCTGCGCGCAGGCGGCAAGGCTGGTCACGAGTGGGTCTTGAGGCGAATCTGACATGCCGGATTCCTTGGCTATCCTGCCTGGTAGCTTGGCAGGCAATGAGTATCCCCAATCCGCTATGCCGTATGGGTTGACGGGTTCAACGCATCGGGTGATGGCGAAGCTCGGCCAGGATCCGATCGGCGACGTCGCGTAGCCGCGGGCCCAGGTTGTCGACCAGGACATCGTGGTTCAGACGTAGCGAGGCCCCGCCGCAGTTGAGCGCCATGATCTCGGCGCCGTCTTCCAGCACCAGGGGAATCGCCACGGCGCTGACGTCGCGCTCCCACTCGCCCTCCGACAGGCAGAAGCCATAGCGCTGGTACTCGTCGAGACTCTTGTCGAGACTCTTGGAGAGCGCTGACCACTGATCGGGGGATTGCTGGCGAAGCTCTTCCACGAAGCTGTCGCGCTGCTGCTGGGGCAGTCCGCATAGCCAGGCGCGCCCAATGGCGGTGGTGGCGATGGGAATCCGCGACCCTGCCTCGAGCCGCATGACCAGCGGGCCCTTGCCCTGGCAGACCTCGAGGTAGGTCATGGCATGGCGGTCCGCGCTGCCCAGCGCGATGGCGCAATCCGTGGTATCGGCCAGCTGCTGCATATGCGGCCGGGCGATGTCTCGAATGCCCTGATTGGCGAGAAAGCGGTAGCCCAGGGCAAGAATGCCGGGGCCCAGTCGATACTTCTCGAGTCGGGTATTGTGTTTCAGGTAACCGAGCTGGGTGAGCGTATAGGTCAGCCGCGAGACGGTGGGACGCGGAATGCCGGTGCGGCTCGAGAGTTCGGCGTTGCCTAGATACTCCTCGCCGGTGCCAAAGGCGCGCAGCAGTTCTAGGCCGCGAGCCAGGGCGGTGACGAAATTGCGGTCCTTGGTCGGCGCTGACGGTTCATCTTGCCAATTGGCGGGGTTATGCATTGCGGGTTCCCTGTGCCGAATTCTAGCGTCAGCAAAGTATCGCATACCCCCGCAGCGACGTCCGCCGCTGCGGGGCAGTGGGCCTCAATCGAGCCGCTCGAGCACGCAGGCGATGCCCTGGCCGACGCCGATGCACATCGTCACTAGCGCGTAGCGTCCACCGCTGGCTTCCAGTTGGCGCAGGGCGGTCAGCGCCAGGCGCGCCCCTGATGCGCCGAGCGGATGGCCGATGGCGATGGCGCCACCGTTGGCGTTGAGTCGACTGTCGTCGGGATCGAGCTCGAGCTGCTTGGCACAGCCCAGTACCTGGACGGCAAACGCCTCATTGATCTCGATCACGTCCATCTGCGCCAGGCTGAGGCCGGCGCGCTCCAGCGCCTTGCGGCTGGCCGGTACCGGCCCCAGGCCCATGACGCGGGGTGGCACTCCGGCCAGGGCGCTGGCGACGATTCTTGCCCGCGGGGCGACGCCCGCGCGCTCACCGGCGGCCCGGCTGCCCACGATCAGGGCGGCGGCGCCGTCGTTCAGCCCCGAGGCGTTGCCGGCGGTAACCACGCCACCGTCGAATAGCGCACCCAGTTTGCCGAGTTTACCGGCATCGGTCCCCGGGCGCGGATGCTCGTCCCTGTCGACCGTCAGCGGAGGCTGCTTGCGGCCCTGGGGCACCTCGACGGCGAGCAGCTCGTCGTCGTAGAAGCCGCGCTCGAGCGCCGTGGCGTAGCGGGCCTGGGACCGCGCGGCGAAGGCGTCGCCGGCCTCGCGGCTGATCGCCAGGTCGTGGGCCACGTTATCGGCGGTCTCGGGCATGCTGTGGCTGCCGAATTGCTGGGCGATCCAAGGGTTGGGGAAGCGTGCACCAATCACGGTGTCATACATCGGCTGGTTGCGGGCGAACGCCGTCTGCGCCTTGCCGAGCACGTAAGGGGCGCGCGACATGGACTCCACGCCGCCGGCCAGGAACAGCTCGCCCTCGCCGAGGCGCGTGGCACGCGCGGCGTCTATCACGGCGGCCAGGCCGCTGCCACACAGGCGGTTGACCGTCTGGGCCGCGACCTCCACCGGCAGGCCGGCGACCAGTCCGGCATGGCGGGCCACGTTGCGCGAGTCCTCGCCGGCCTGGTTGGTGCAGCCCGCCAGCACCTCTTCATAGGCCTCGAGGCCAAAGCCGTTGCGTGTCACCAGGGACTTGAGCACCTGGCCCAGCATGTCGTCGGGGCGCACGTTGGCCAAGCCACCGCCGTGGCGGCCAAAGGGGGTGCGCAGGCCGTCATAGATGTAGGCGTCTTGCATGGGAGTGGTCTCCGTATAGGGCTCAGGGGGTGGTAAGCGCAAGGCCGAGGGTGGCGCGGCGACGCAGCCAGGGGCTGGCGCGGTAGCGAGGATCGCCGGTGGCAGCGAGCAGGTTGTCGAGGATCGTGAGTATCAGCCGGCTGCCGTAGTGGTCACCCATGGCCAGCGGCCCACGCGGGTAGCCGAGCCCCAGCTCGACGGCGCGGTCGATAGTGTCGGGGGTGGCTACGCCCTGCTGGGCGATGTCGCTGCCCACGTTGACGATGCAGGCCACCACCCTCTGCAGCACGAAGCCGTTGCTATCCTCGAGCGCACTCACCGGGGTGCCGTCGTCACCCAGCAGCGCCATGGCGGCAGCGCGCACCTCGGGGAGGGTCGCCGGGGTCGTCATCAGGCTGCGCCGCCCCTCGAGGCCGGCCAGCAGGTCCACGGCGACGCAGCGTTCAGCGGGTAGGCCGAGCCGCAGGACGGTGGCGGTGGCATCCTCGCCCAGCGGCGCGACCAGGCAGAGCGCTTCCAACGACGGCGTATCGCCGCTCTCCAGCGGCCAGCCGGCGGCCTGGACGAGATCGACCAAGGCTTGGCGAGCCTCCGGCTGGTCGGGCCCTATCCAGACCGGGCAGGGCGCCACGCGGGGTAGCGGCGGTTCGTCCGCCACCTCGGGCTTGCCATCGATATAGCGGTAGAAGCCTGCGCCGCTCTTGCGGCCCAGCAGGCCGGCGGTGAGCCGCTGACGCGTCAGCGGCGAAGGGCGGAAGCGCGGCTCCTCGTAGTACTGGTGGTAGATCGACTCCATCACCGCATGCGACACGTCGAGCCCGGTCAGGTCGAGCAGGCTGAACGGCCCCATGCGGAAGCCACCCTGATCGACCAGGATGCGGTCGATGGTGACAGGGTCGGTAACGCACTCGCCGAGGACCTTCAGCGCTTCCGTGCCGTAGGCGCGACCGGCATGGTTGACCAGGAAGCCGGGGGTGTCGGTGGTGCGGGCGGTGAAGTGGCCCATCGACTGGCCGAGTGCCTCGACGCGGGCGACCACGTCGGGATCGGTCCTCAGCCCGGGAATCACTTCGGCGATCTTCATCAGCGGGACCGGATTGAAGAAGTGAAAGCCGATGACTCGCTCGGGGCGTTGGCAGGCCGAGGCGATGGCGGTGACGGACAGCGACGAGGTGTTGGTGGCGAGTATGGTCTCCTCGCTCAGCAGCGACTCAAGCTCGCAAAACAGCGACTGCTTGGCGTCCAGGGTCTCGACAATGGCTTCAATGACGATGTCACACTCCGCCAGCGCGGAGAGGGTCGTGGCTTCCTTGAGCCGCGCGGCGTAGCGCTCGGCCTCGGCGTCGCTCAGGCGCTGCTTGTGCACGGCGCGGTTCCACATGCCGCCGATGAAGTCGCGGGCCTCGGCGACGGCGCCTTCACGCTGGTCGTGTAGATGGACGGTCAGTCCGGCCTGGGCGGCGATCTGTGCGATGCCGCGGCCCATGGCACCGGTCCCCACGATGCCCAGGACGCGGAAGGGGGGGGCGCTGACGGAAGACGATGAGGGAGCTGTCGACATGGGCGGATTCCTCGTCATGGCGTGAGTAGTTCTGCATAGCAAAACATCATTTCGTTTATTGACGGTCATCCTAGGCTATGTGACAGTGCCTGACAACAATGCGGGCAACCGTTCTGCTATGCAAAACCTGCAGTGACGCTCACCGCTGCCAACAACTCGCCGCCAACCGCCGAGGTCACGCCATGATTCGCGATCCCGAACTGCTCAATCAGCTTGTCGATACCATCTCCCGCTTCGTGCGCGAGCGCCTTATCCCCAACGAAGTCCGCCTGGCGGAAGAGGATGCGGTGCCGCCGGAACTGCTGCAGGAGATGAAGGAGATGGGGCTGTTCGGCCTGTCGATTCCCGAGGAGTACGGCGGCCTGGGGCTGACCATGGAGGAGGAGGCGCTGGTGGCCATCGAGATCGGCAAGACCTCGCCTGCCTTTCGCTCGGTGTTTGGCACCAACAACGGCATCGGCGCCCAGGGTATCCTCATCGACGGGACCCCCGAGCAGAAGGCGCAGTATGTGCCGCGCCTGGCGACCGGCGAACTGTTGAGCTCCTTCTGCCTGACCGAGCCCGACTCGGGTTCGGATGCGGCCAGCCTCAGAACCACGGCGGTTCGCGATGGCGACCACTACGTGCTCAACGGCACCAAGCGCTACATCACCAACGGCCCCGAGGCCGACCTGTTTACCGTCATGGCCCGCACCGACCCCAGCAACAAAGGCGCCGGCGGTATCTCGGCGTTTATCGTCGAGGGTGATACCCCGGGGCTCAAGCGCGGCCCGTCGGACGACAAGATGGGCCAGAAGGGCGCCCATACCTGCGATATCATCTTCGAGGACTGCCGGGTGCCGGCCGAGAACATCATCGGCGGCAAGGAGGGGCAGGGATTCAAGACCGCCATGAAGGTGCTCGACCGTGGCCGGCTGCATATCTCCGCGGTGTGTGTCGGCGTAGCGGAGCGCCTGGTAGAGGAGTCACTGAACTATGCCATCGACCGCAAACAGTTCGGCGTTCGGCTAGCCGATCACCAGCTGATCCAGGCGATGCTGGCCGACAGCAAGACCGAAGCCTACGCCGGCCGCACCATGGTGCTCGACGCCGCGCAGCGCAAGGACGCCGGAGAGAAGGTCTCGACGCTGGCCTCGTGCTGCAAGCTGTTCTGCGCCGAGATGGTGGGGCGTGTCGCGGATCGTGCGGTCCAGGTCCACGGCGGTGCTGGCTACATGGCCGAATATGCCGTCGAGCGCTTCTATCGTGACGTGCGCCTGTTCAGGATCTATGAAGGCACCACCCAGATTCAGCAGCTGGTGATAGCCCGGGACATGGTGCGGGAGGTGTCCTGATGGCCCTGTCAGTGATTCATCGCGCGCCGGACGAGCGGATCTTCGGTCGTCTGGCCAGCGAACTGATGGCCGAATTGCCCGATCGGCTCAGCCATCGCGTGCTGGCCAACGCCGAGCGTCTTGGCACACAGCCGGCGCTGGTGGATGGTGACGTGCGCTGGAGCTACGCCGAGCTGGGGCACGAGATCCGCGCGGCCGCCGAGTGGATGAGTACGCTGGGCATTCGGCCCGGCGACCGCCTCATGCTGGTCAGCGAAAACAGCCGCGCGCTGGTGGTCATGCTATTGGCCGCCAGTGAACTCGACGCCTGGGTGGCGATCGTCAATTCGCGGCTGTCGGCGCAGGAAATCGACCAGATCCACGACAACTGCGACCCGCGTCGGGTGTTCTATACCAGTGAAGCTTCGCTGGACGCATCGCAGCATGCACAGCGCCACAAGGCCGCGCCATATCAGCATCCCCGCCTGGGCGCCCTGCATATCGGTGAGCTGCGTGACACCGCGCCTGAGCGTGTCGAACCCAGCGGTGCCGACCAGGTGGCGGCGATGATCTACACCTCGGGCACCACCGGCACGCCCAAGGGCGTGATGCTGACCCATCGCGGCATTCTCTATATCGCCTCGATCTCCGGCGGCATGCGCCACCTCACCCAAGGGCAGCGGGTCTATGGGGTGCTGCCGATGTCGCACGTGTTTGGCTTGTCCTCGGTGTGCATGGGCTCGCTGTATAACGGTGCCTGCCTGTATAGCGTGCCGCGCTTCGACGCGCCGGCCATGCTCGAGGCCCTGGACAAGGAGCGGATCACGGTGCTCCAGGGCGTGCCGGCGATGTACTCGCGGACCCTGGAATACCTGCGTCGCCAGGGAGCCTCGCTGGTCGCGCCGGCGCTTGGCTATATGTCCGCCGGTGGATCACCGCTGGACAGCGATACCAAGCAGCGTGTCGAGGCCATTTTCGGCCTGCCGCTGCACAACGGCTACGGCCTCACCGAGGCCAGTCCGACCATCAGCCAGACGCGCATCGACGATCGCTTCGACAGCAATACCGTGGGCGCGGTGCTACCCCTGCTGGAGTACCGGCTGGCGCCGCTCGAGGCCGGCGGCAACCAGACGCCGGGGGATGACGGCATCGGCGAGCTCTGGGTGCGTGGCCCCAATGTGATGAAAGGCTACTTCCGGCAACCCGAGGCGACCCGTGCCTGCCTCAGCGACGATGGCTGGCTCAATACCGGCGATATCGCCCGTGTCGATGACCACGGCCAGCTGTATATCGTCGGACGCAGCAAGGAGCTGATCATTCGCTCCGGTTTCAATATCTACCCACCCGACGTCGAGGCGGTGATCAACGAGCACCCCGATGTGACCCTCTCGGCGGTCGTGGGGCGACAGGTGGCGGGTAACGAGGAGGTCGTCGCCTTCATTCAGTGCGAGCCGGGGGCTTGCGTGGATGAAGCCACGCTCAGGGCCTTCATCGCCGAACGACTGTCGCCCTACAAGCGGCCCTCGACGCTGGTGATGATGGAGTCGCTGCCCGCCACGGCCAGCGGCAAGATTCTCAAGGGTCGCCTGCGCGACCTGGTCGATGGGCAGGGTTTGCCGGAGTGAGATGGGCCCGGCAGCGCTCCTCACTGCTGGCGCTGGTCACCCTTGCGACCCTCGGCCATCTGATCACGGGCCATCTGGTGCTGCAGGGCGTGGGTATTGTTGCCCTGGGGATCTACCTGCTGAGCGTGGGAGGGCTGCTTTCACGCATGGCGCGGGGCCTGCTGCTGGTCGCTGCCCTGTTGACGCTGCTGGCGCTGTGGTTGGCCGCCGCACCCGGGCGCCTGCTGTTCGAGGCGGCGGGGCGCTTCGCGTTCTTTGCCACCTTCCTGGTGGCCCTCAGTCTGCTGCGGCTGCCGGCCTACCGTTCGCGGCTGGTACGCCGCTGCGGTGCGGCGATGCTGCTGCAGCCCCCGGGGCGCCGCTATCCGATCCTCTCCGCCGGCTCGGCGCTGTTCGGCATTATCCTCAATATCGGCGTACTCAATCTGTTCGCCGGCATGATCGAGAAGAGCAATACCCTCGAGGCAGCCCAGGGGCGCACCTGGGTGCAGAATGCGCGCCAGCGACGCATGATGCTGGCGCTGCTGCGCGGCTTCTCGTTGGCGCCCTTGATATCGCCCATGGGCATCGGCGTGGCGGTGGTACTGTCGAGCCTGCCCGAGCTGCGCTGGCTCGACCTGGCCCCCTTCGTGCTCGGTGCGGCGCTGGTCATCTTCTTCGTCGGCTGGGGGGTGGATCATCTGACCGGCCCGCATCCCGACCGCGCCAAGCGAGAGTCGTCGTCGCCTTCGCTGCTGCCGCTTTGGCAGTTCTCGCTGTTGCTGATGGCGATCGTCTCGCTGGTCTTCACCCTCGCCTGGGCCCTGGACGTGCGCTTGCCCATCGCCGCGCTGCTGGGCGCACCGCTGGGCGCCATGGCCTGGCTGGCGTGGCAGCGCCGCCGCCTGGGCGCCGCGGGGATCCCGGCCGCCGCGGCCAGCCTGCATCGGCAGCTGCCCTGGCTGCTGGCACCCAGCGGCAACGAGATCGTGGTGCTGGGGGCTGCCGGCTACCTGGGGCACCTTTGTGTGGCGCTGGTGGATGTCCAGAGCATGACGCCGCTGATCGCGCTGCTGGAGCCTCTGGGCTCTGCCAATGCCGTGCTGGCGATGCTGATGGTCGTGCTCCTGGCCCAGGTAGGGGTCAACCCGATCGTCACCGTGACGCTGCTGGTCGGCCTGCTACCCTCACTGGCGATTGAGGGGTTGTCGCCGGCGCTGATTGGCGCGTCCTTGATGGTGGGCTGGGCGCTGGCGCTGATGTCGTCGCCGATGACCGCGTCGATGCTGATCCTGTCGCGTTTCACCGGGGTGGCGTCAACGCGTATCGGTTACCGTTGGAATGCCCGCTTCCTGCTCGCGTCGATCCCGCTGCTGTCCGCCTGGTTCGTGTTGGCCCCCTGGTAACCGCCGAGGGGCTTGACCTGGCGGGTTGGGTTTTTTACCGTTTAGCCTGTATAATGAAATTATATTTCGCTTAGCAAAATATATGGCTGGGCCATTTGGGCCATTTGGGCCATTTGGGCCATTTGGGCCATTTGGGCCATTTGGGCCAGGCCATCACCCTGGCCTTGCCAGTGTCACGAACCGGGAGAGCCGCCCATGAAGATCCTCGTCGCGGTCAAACGCGTCATCGACTACAACGTCAAGATCCGCGTCAAGCCGGATCACTCCGACGTCGACCTCACCAACGTCAAGATGGCCA